>CAZXSW010000013.1:16225-36570 GCA_964642615.1 uncultured Rikenellaceae bacterium
CGGGATCTCAGTCACCGGAATCTCAGTCACCGGAATCTCTGCCATCTGTTTCTCTCCGGCATTTTCAGCGGAGGCTTCAGCGATTTCAGGAGCGACCTTATAGGGCAGGGTATCGGGACCCTTTATGAAAAGGGTGAGCAGGATAATAATTATTGCAGCTGCCGACAGGACTTCTGCGACTATTATAGAAATCCTGTACCCTGCTGGCTTTCTCTTCAGGGAAGCCTTACGGGGATAGATTACAGAGGGAGGTATCAGCACGGGATAGCCAGGATCAGAAAGGGAATATTCGTATTCGTCCTTTTTTAGGGCATCTTTCCGTCCGAAAGTCACATTAAGGGGTTTAAGTACTGGCAGGCCGAAGTCTGTTTCATCACCCTTAATATAATCAAAAGGGGATTGATGCCTGTTCCCGGTATCACTCTGCTCCTGTCCCAAGCCGGGAAAGTCCCCGGCAAAGTCTTCGTTATCTGGTCTTTCAGGCTTCATCATCAAATTACTGTTTCCAACTTCCCGATGAAATTTCTTAATGCATTTCGTCCCCTGTGAATATTAATTTTCACCTGGGCCTCAGTGTAACCTGTAATTTCAGCTATTTCACGGTAGCTGTAACCTTCATAGTCGCGCAGCAGTATTACAGTCTTCTGGTTCTCAGGCAGCCTTTCAAGAGCCTTATGCAGTACAGCATTAAGGTCGGAAGCTTCTTGTTCGTACAGGTAGTCGCCGGGATCTGCCTCTTCCAGTGAGGTCATCCTTTTTTCCTTCCGGATGATATCTATCATGGTGTGATAAGCCGTTGTGAACAGCCACGACTTAACGACCCCGTACTCAATGTCGGAGACACACATCCAGAGTTTTTCATAACTCTCCTGAACTACATCGGCGGCTCTGTCCTCATCCTTAATATTTGCCAGGATGAAACGATAAACAGAATCCGAAAACTCATCAACTGACCTGTTGTAATCTTTAACCGTCATAAAAATATCTTCAGCTAAAAGACGGATAAAAAGGAGATTTGTTACATAAAAAAAAGCAGACCAGGCTAAACAGTAAGTGAAAGCATTGATAACCTGTTAGATGATACCAAAGATAAGAAGGTGAAGGAAGGTATGATCCCGTTATTTTGGCTGATACACCCTTACCCAGTCGATTTCCATAACCGACATACCGTTTATTGGTTTATCGAGGCCACCGGCAAGATTCATATACATCGGCTCCTGTGGTATATCGGTTGTCTGGGAGAAGACCTCTTCACCGTTGATCTTCCATACCAGTTTACTGCTTGTCCATTCAAGGGAATAGATATAGTATCCAGATGCATATTTTGATCCGATCGACGATTTGAACATTTTATCGGTTGAGGGGAAGATATCAAACCATAACTTCCCACCGGAAGTGCGGCAGATATCAATATGTGGTGTAATCCTGTCGGCAAGCAGCCAGAAGGCATTTTTGGCTGCCGGATTACCGAGTTTGATTTTGGCAGTGAAGATCCCGTATTTCTGTCTGAAGCTTGCACCTGTGTTTATAATACCCGACGAATATCCGAATTCTTTTGTTGTGAATCCCTTGTCGGCCTGCCACACTTTCCCGTTGGTTTTTCCGGGTTTGGTCGTTATCCTGAGTATGCTGTTTCTGGTTTCAAAATTGCCTTCGGAGGTGTAGGCATGGAGGTCAGATTCAACCGAATAGTTATCTTTAAGAAGTTTATCTCCCCAGTAATAGCGCGTCAGCCATAAGGAGCGGTCGATGGCATTTCCCTCAAATTCTTCGCTGAAAGTCAGTTTCCTGTTTTTGAGAATATCAAACCTGTCGGAATCCCTGTTCTTAAAGTACCACGACAGGTCTTCATTTTTCTTAAGGTTTTCATATTCCTTTAACTCCTTGAACATGGCAGTCTTTTCAAACCTCTTTTTATCGAGAAGATAATTCTTTCTTTCAATGAAGCCGGGAGAGGCTACATAATCCTTTAACTCATAATAGCGGTTAAGCCTCTGTGAACCTTCAATACTTAGGTAGTTGGCATATTCCTTCGAATTCCTGAAACCGTAGTATTCCTTAATTTCGGTGCTTTTCTTCTGTCTTTTGTAGTCGAGGAGTTTTGAGTACTCTTCGGTATCTTTAAAGGTAACAGGCTTCATGTTCTTTTTGGCCAGGAATTCCTGGCTCGTTATATATCTGCTAAGTTCCTCGAACCGCTCAACACTTTTTGACTTCTGTGCATCACCCCGTGCGGCTGCCTTCAGGTAAGAACGTATTTCAGGATCCGATTTGAGGGCTTTGTACTCAAGAAATTTCCTGTATTCATCAGTATCCTTGAACCTGACAGGTTTCATCTTTTGTTTCTGTTTGAACTCAAAGGAGTTTATGAACGACTCAAGTGCCTCAAAGTCCTTTATCTTCTGCGATCCGTCCATATCCCTGAACCTCTTGAGGGCACTTCCGGCAGTCGTTTTAAAATAGAGCACTATGTCTTTGGCTTTTTGAAGTGAAAGCAGTTCTTTTTCCTTCCTGAACTCATCAGAATCACTGTACCTAAGTGATTCTATCTCTTTCTTCTTGCTTAAAAACCCCGACGAGCTTACCAGATCGTTAAGTTCGTTGTAGCGGGCCAGCAGTTCTGATCCGGATATTGACTTAAGTTTTTCAAATTCACTTATCAGGGTTTTTTCTGCCAGTTCAATTTTAGAAGTTGAAGGGATTAAACCCAATAGAAGCCTGAGACTTGCCATTGTCAAACAGTTTTAATAACACCTGTTAAAGATAGAAAATCTTTTATAAATACATTATCTGACTGTACTAATAATTGGTAATTGAAGCTTAAGACATAAAAAGCAGGCGCAATGTCAGTGTCTGAAAAACCGTATTGAGTAGTGAGTAAGAGATCAATTGGGGAAAATTATGAAGGAATTTTAATACATTTACTGCTTCACTTAGAATTGACAGGATGGCTCTTGTTCATGAATTTGAGAAAAGTGGCAACTGGCTGTTTAAAAGAAGAAGCTGGTTGCCCGTGTTCTTCCTCAGTGCGGGTGTTGTGGCTATGTACCTTGGCAACAGGCAGGCAATACTTTTTGACCGGCGGACGGAGCTTGTTTTTCTGTCGGTAAGCCTTATTGGCGAGCTGATAAGGATAATAACAGTCGGATTTGCACCGCGGAATACTTCAGGGAGAAACACTGTGAACGGTCAGATTGCCGATCAGCTCAATGTTACAGGGTTGTATTCACAACTAAGACACCCGCTGTATCTGGGTAACTTCTTCATGTGGCTTGGCCCTGTTCTCTTCCTCAGGTCGTTTCTCTTTGTATTGTTCTTCATTATGGCTTACTGGCTTTATTACGAAAGAATCATTTTTGCAGAAGAGCAGTTTCTCAGACGAAAATTCGGAGAAGCATATGACCTCTGGTCTGAAAATGTTAAGGCCATCATTCCGCGTTTTCGCACTTACCTACCACCCTCCCTGCCATTCTCGGCAAGGAATGTACTAAAGCGCGAATACAACAGCTTTGTCAACATATTCCTTCCCTTCCTTATACTCGATGTCTTCAGGAATTACTTTCTTGCCGAAAGGATTTTTCTGACGCCTATGTGGTTATGGATATCCTTGCCAGCTGCCTTAATATGGCTGGCAATAAGGGTGATCCATAAGAAAACCAGGTTGCTTGAGGTTGAGGGACGTTAATCCCTGCTGGCTCCTGTAAAAATCATTACGTAATAAAGAAGGGTGGCCAGAGAGCCCAATGCTGCCACAACATATGTATAGGCTGCCCATTTAAGTGCATCCTTAGCCTTGTCGTGGTTCTGGTATGATGTTATTCCGGCATTTGATAACCATGCAAGGGCCCTGCTGCTTGCATTGATCTCCACTGGGAGGGTTATGAAGCTGAACAGGGTGGTAAGTCCAAAAAGCACGATACCGGCAAGCAGCAGTGCCGGGAAGGTGTTAACCATAAGAATACCCAGCAACAGAATCCACTGTACATATCTCGACGAGAAACTGACAGCAGGTACCATCTTTGACCTGAAACCCAGCCATGCATAAGCGGAGGCATGCTGAACGGCATGGCCGCATTCATGGGCAGCAACAGCAGCTGCCGAGATACTCCTTCCGTTATATACTTCCTGGCTGAGGTTTATGGTTTTCGTCTGGGGATTGTAATGATCGGTAAGATGGCCCCGGACACTCTCAACCTTTACATCATAAATACCGTTGTCGTGCAGCATCCTTTCTGCAACATCCTTTCCCGACATACCGTTGTCGACGGGAATACGTGAGTATTTTTTGAATTTTGACTTCAGGGTCATGCTTACGATCCAGCTAAGGATCATGAAACCAATAAAAATTATCCAGATATTCATTTTTCTTATATTTTATTTATTTCCTCTTTCTGACAGCAAATTCTTTGCCACTTCCATTTTGCAGTCGTTCAACGTCATTTTGGCAGTGAGCAAAGGTATCAATTGCCTTTTGCTATAACAAATCAATAGTCTGATTGTTATATTTGTCGTATGTTAAAATTTTTTGAAAAACTACTTTCTTTCCTTCTGGCACTACCTGTTCATTTTTACAGGTATGCCATCTCTCCGTTTCTGAGACCATCGTGCCGGCATGTCCCCACTTGCTCGGGCTATGCGCTTGAGGCTCTTGGCAGGCACGGGCCTTTCAGGGGCTCTTTTCTTGCTGCAGAAAGGATTATGAGATGCAGACCCGGCGGTACTCATGGATATGATCCCGTACCCATGGTATGGGTCAGACCTTACAGACCCCTTTACTTCCTTTTCAGAAGAATCCCTTCATCAAACAGGCTCAGGAGGTAAACAGACCTGATGCCGGAAGCGGTTGTATTCAGAAGTTAAGCTCTTTCCTTAGTTGCTGGTAACCTGAACGGCTTACCGGAAGTTTTTCTCCCGATTTGAGTATGGCAACATGGCTATCCTTGGTGTAAGGTTCTATCCTGGCTATCTCCATAACCCTTACTATATATGAACGGTGTATCCTTACAAATTCAGATTTAGGAAGGTTCTCCTCGTAGAATTTCATGGTCTGCTGTTTAAGCGCTTTGCCTGTGCTGTGGTATATCATAACATAGTCATCGCATGCTTCTAAAAACCTCAGCTGTTCGACAGGGATCAGGTTTATGGCATTGCCTTTTCTTACCACAACCCTGTTAATAGGCGTTGAAGCTTCGGGTCTCTTTTCAAGTATGCCATCAGGCTTTTTCTCCCTGTCTGAACCCGACCTGAGCTTTTCAAGGGCTTTTTTCAGGGCTTCGTCGAAGCGCTCACGCGAATAGGGTTTCAGTAGGTAATCCACGGCATTGAGTTCAAAGGCCCTTATTGCATACTGATCATAGGCAGTGATAAAGATGATTCCGGGTTTCTCTTCAAGAACCTCAAGCAGTTCGAACCCGGTAAGCTTTGGCATCTGGATGTCGAGAAAGACAAGATCGGGTTTCAGCCGGGATATAGCTTTGAGTCCCGCATAACCATCCTGGCATTCGGCAACTAATTCTATCTCTTCCTTACCCCTGAGGTAATGCTTCAGTATCTCCCTTGCAGGAGCTTCATCTTCAATTATTATTGTCTTTATTTTCTCCATGGTTGTAGTGGGATCCGGGTTTAATTCATGAATTCTGGTTTCCTTGTACTGAGTCAGCAGCCAGGTGTGTTTTTGTTTTGTTCTGCTGCATAACATTCCGGTTATAAAAGGTTTCTCCTATACAGGGATGAACAGTTTAACAGTAAAGATACCGTTTTCCCTGTTGGTGACCAGGTTGCCTCTGGTTCCGTAAAACAGTTCGAGCCTGCGCGATACATTCAGCAGACCTGTGGCAGTTCCTTTCAAGGCTGCCATACCATCTTCATAGTTATTACTTATGGTTATTCCGAGAATACCATCAGACTGGCTGGCTTCTGTAGTTATTGTAACCTTGTCAGTGCTTTCGTACACGCCATGCTTGATGGCGTTCTCGTAAAGTGGCTGCAGAAGCATTACGGGCATTTTAATATCGAGAGTGTTGCTGTCTATCTTCTCAATTGTCGCGAGTTTGTCTCCAAACCTGACTTTTTCAATTTCGAGGTAAGCCCTCAGACTTTCCAGTTCGCTCCTGAAGGTTACAGGCTGTTCGTCTTTTCTGGAGAGAGAGTATCTCATGAAATCAGACAGTTTGATAACCATGTCCCTTGCTTTTTCAGGATCTGTAATAGTAAGTGAACTGATTGAGTTGAGGCTGTTGAAAAGAAAATGGGGGTTGATCTGCGACCTGAGCATCTTCAGCTCAGTCTCCCTGACGAGCGACTCGAGCCTGGCTTCCCTTGCATTTTTTTCGGATAGGCGCGACAGACTCTCGAAAAGGTAATAGGTAAGTATGAAAAGACTGTAGATAAACACCCCCAGGCTGAGTCTGTAAGGCAGGGTTATCTTCCAGTATTCCTGGTATACTGCTGTATCCCTTATAACGGCCATGACAACCAGTTTTGTAAGGAACGACCAAAGGATAACCGAGATGGCCCCGCTTGCCAGGATGTTTGATATATTGGCAGCAACAGATGTATTTCCCGTGTTGAAGTATCTGAAAGGATACCAGAGCGAAAGTCCAATCCCTGATATTATTATATAGGAGACTATGGCGTCGGGAATGCTTACTGCCGTATAGCCGCCGTAGGCAATATAATAAAGTATGAACTGGCCCAGCGAGAGAGTCAGCAGAACCAGCCACCATACCAAAAGACGTGTCCTGTCGGAAATTACAGGATGTTTCATCCCTAATAATTTTAATTTCTAACCCGGAAAGCCTTCCGCCTGAGGCAGAACAAGTCGTCCTGCTTCAGGCGGAAAAATCCACATGTATTGAAATTTTAAACCTGCATATTTGTGTCTGTAATACATGTGGGCTTTATCCTGAGTGTCTGTCAGTAACTCTTTATCTCTCCGCCGCCGAATACAACCGCACCTCTAATAATAAGCTGCCTGTTCGAATCTATGGTACGGCCCGGAAGCAGTTTCCTGGAGTCGCCGAAGCCTCCCAGGACAGGTGTTACCTCTATCTTCACATACCAGTCGTCGGGGACAATGATAGTGGCCCCCCCGAATACGCATGCCAGTTCGATCTCGGCAACCCCGGGAGCCAGCTGGGCCTTTGTGAGGTCGAGTTCGATACCCCCGAAAACTGTCGTGATCTTGCCTCCCATAAAATTCTGGGATATGACCTGGCGCTCTCCTCCGCTGAAGACATTAACATAATCTACATAATCATCCCCTGCAGTGGTCAAGGTACCCGTAAAACGGGGATGACGGCGGCTTACAATGAAGATGATACCCACAATAATGAAAATTGAGGGCCAGAACATGTTATAGATATGGAAAGTCTCACTGAAGATTCTCGGGATAAGAAAGAAACCTCCCACAGCCATAACAATGATGCCCGCTGTTTTCTCTGAGGCCCCGATTGACATCACAGCCCCGATGGCAATCAGCAGCATGGGCCAGCTGAAAATTATGTTATCGAGGAAGGAAGGGAAGAAGCCGGCGTTCCTTATAACAAGGAAGAGACCTGCCAGTACAAGAATTACCCCTATAATGACCCTGTTGCTGTTGCCGGGTCTGTATTCGCGGATTGGTCTGTCATCTGTTTCCATAATTGTAAATTTACGTGTTTAAAACTGTTTGGTCCTGATTCTTTTAAGAATAGATGAAATTATAAGTCCCAGACCGACAAGTATGATTACCGACGGCCAGTAAATGGTATGGATATATGCCGGGAGTTCAGGCAACAGTTCATCCATCATGAACCAGAAGCCTCCGGCAATGCAAAGAATCCCCCCGGTGAAGTTGAGGTTGAGTAAAAGCAGAACACCGATGAAGATCAGTACTGTCTGCCAGGTGAAATAGTCACTGACCCCGCCCAGGCCCAGAAGGTCGTTGGTGGCAACCAGCAGGGACACACCGAGGAGGATAAGGAATAAACCAAAGCTTACATGAGGATGAAGTTCCCCATGACGCTTAATGTAGTGTTTGTTTTCAATGTTCCTTTTCATCCGTATATAATTTATTTTAAGTTTCCCGCTTCTTCGTGAGAACCACACATGATTGATAATGAATAGTATTCATACGTGTTTGTGATTTGGTTCAATAATGTGGGTTTCATAGTCCTGTTCTTTAATTACAGTCAAAAATACATCTCCTTAAAAGCAGGAATAAGAGAAAACCGGTAAATGGCGGAATAAGGCCGGCAAATGGTCTTTTATTCCTTTTATGTTACTTTTTTGTTCATAATTTTTTTAATTGCCGAAGGATTTATATTTTTGCACACCAAATTTTAAAGAGATGTCCCGTTTATATACTATACCACTTAATGGTTTAAAGGAAGGACATCACACCTTCAGATTTGAGGTTGATAATGAGTACTTTGAAAATTTTGATGAGTCGGAGATAAAGGAAGGCAGCCTGTCTGTTGTTGCAGAGTTGGAAAAACGTTCTTCCCTTCTTGAACTTGAAGTAACAATCTCCGGATATGTAAAGATATGCTGCGACAGGTGTCTGGATATGTTCGCTTTTCCTCTGGAGTGCACGAATTCCATTATAGTTAAGAATGGTACGGGGCACGACGAAAGTGATCCGGATTTAATAATTCTTTCAATGAATGAAAAGGAACTGGATCTGAAGCAATATATTTACGAATTTATTTACCTTGCGTTACCGATAAGGAGAGTCCATCCTCCGGGTTCTGACGGTAAAAGCACTTGTGACCCGGAGATGATCCGTAAGCTCCAGGAGCACATTGTTGAAGAGGAGCGGATAAAAGATCCCGCATGGGATGAATTGAAAAAGCTGATGAATGATAATTAATAAAGAGTAAAATGGCACATCCGAAAAGAAAACATTCAAAGACCAGAAGAGATAAGCGCAGGACACACTACAAGGCAACACCTCCCACAGTGGCTTCCTGCTCAAACTGCGGATCTTCAGTTCAGTATCACAGGGTTTGCCCTGAATGTGGTTATTACAGAGGTAAGCTGGCCATCGAGAAAAAGGCAACTGCCTGAAAAAGTATAACTTAATCATTTGAATATGAAGATTGGCCTGGATGTCATGGGAGGCGACTTTGCTCCCGCGGCTGCCATTGAGGGTGCTGTTGATTCACTTGAACATCTTTCAGCAGGAGAGAAAGTTGTTCTTCTTGGGGATGAGTCTGTTATTCTGTCGAAACTGGAAGAAATGGGTGTTGATGCCTCATCTTTCGAGATAAAAGGCACCACCCAGGTTATTGAAATGGGAGATCATCCGGCCAAGGCATTTTCACAGAAACCCGACTCGAGTATTGCTGTTGGTTTCCGTATGCTTCATAACAACGAATTTGGTGGTTTCTGCAGTGCCGGAAATACAGGAGCCATGCTTGTGGGCGCAAGTTATACAGTCAATGTCATACCTGGCGTTTTCCGTCCGGCCCTTGTTACCATACTTCCATGTATTGATGGCCGTGATTCGGTTATCCTTGATGTCGGGCTCAATCCCGACTGTAAGCCTGACGTACTTCTTCAGTATGCGATCCTTGGATCACTGTATTCCAGGTTCGTACATCATGTGGAGAATCCGACCGTGGGTCTGCTTAATATTGGCCAGGAGGCATCAAAGGGAACTCCTGCCGTCAAGGCTGCATACGAACTAATGAAGGATGATCAGAGTATCAACTTTATAGGTAATGTGGAAGGCCATGCTTTCTTCCATGAGAATATGCCCGATGTTGTCGTCTGCGATGGCTTTGTCGGAAATGTAATACTTAAACAGGCTGAGGCGGTATATTTTCTGCTTAAGAAAAGAAATATAACCGACAGCTTTATAGAACGCCTTAACTTCGAAAATGTAGGGGGTACTCCGATTGTTGGCATAAATGCCAATGTAGTTATTGGACATGGCATTTCAAAGAGAAAGGCTATAATGAATATGATCCTTCAGACCAGGAGCGTGGTTTCTGCCAACCTGGCCCAGAAGATCATCGAATCAATTTAGATCATGAACAGAATAAAGGCTGCCATTACCGGAATCCATGCATGGGTTCCGGAATATATTCTTACAAACAGCGAATTGTCGCGCATGGTCGATACATCCGATGAATGGATCATGCAAAGGGTCGGAATAAGTGAAAGGAGGATACTTAAGGGTGAGGGACTGGGCAGTTCAGATCTGGGGCACATGGCTGTAAAAGGATTGCTTGAAAAAACCGGAACATCACCCGATGAAATCGATCTGCTAATCTGTGCCACAATCACACCCGATATGGCTTTCCCTGCGACGGCCAATATAATTTCAGAGAAAGCAGGGATAAAGAATGCCTTCAGTTTTGATATTAACGCAGCCTGTTCCGGTTTCCTGTTTGCTCTTCAGACCGGCACTTCATTTGTGGAATCGGGAAGATATAAAAAGGTGATAGTGGTCGGTGCCGACAAGATGTCATCGATAACAGACTATACAGACCGTACTACCTGTCCCCTTTTCGGAGATGCCGCCGGCGCGGTTTTGCTCGAGCCAACAACGGGAGATGACGGCATAATTGATCATATTTTCCATACAGACGGATCGGGCATGAAGTATCTGCATATGAAGGCAGGGGGATCCGTCAGACCACCTTCTCATGAGACAGTAGATGCGCGTGAACATTTCGTATACCAGGAGGGACAAAGCGTTTTTAAATTCGCCGTGGTAAATATGGCTGATGTCGCCGCTGCAATAATGGAGAAGAACGACCTTAAGCCGGAGGATATCGCCTGGCTGGTACCTCACCAGGCCAATCTGAGGATTATAGATGCTACAGGCAGGAGAATGGGACTGCCTCCCGAAAAGGTAATGATCAACATCGAAAAATACGGGAACACCACTGCTGCCACCATCCCGCTCTGTATGTGGGAAAACGAGCAGAAGCTCAGAAAAGGCGATAAAATTGTACTGGCCGCTTTCGGAGGAGGATTTACCTGGGGATCCATGTATGTAAGATGGGCCTACGATCCTGAGTGATACAGCCAGCCGGCCCCGACTGTCAGGTCAGGTTATCCGGACTGCCACTTCTCAGGGTTTTACAGGTTGAAAGATCTGTTTCAAAACAGATAGTATTTCAGATATATTGAAAGTCAAAGTATAAAATCCGGTCACTTTTCGGACCGGAGCCTGTTGGCACAGATAATAGTAATTTCTGTACAATAGTTTTTATATTTGTGAGTTATTAATTCATTATTTTTATGTGAAAGACCATGGCAAAGAACAACGAAACCGACAACACAAACATCAATCTTATAAGCAACGGAACCGAAATTACCGGCGATGTTAAATCTACCGGGGATATCCGGATTGACGGCTCCCTGACAGGTAACCTTAATACCAGGGGCAAGGTGGTGATTGGCCCCACAGGCAAGGTATCGGGTGAAGTCATTTGTAAAAACTCCGAGGTATCTGGTACTGTTGAGGGAAAAATTTGTGTCGGTCAGTTGCTGACCCTTAAAGCTTCTTCAAAAATTACAGGAGACATTGTAACTTTCAAACTTTCAATCGAACCCGGGGCAAAATTCACAGGCAACTGTAAAATGAGTGAAACCGAAGAAAATGGAGGAACAGGATTCACAAGAGGAAAAGAAGAAGAAAAGTCAGGAGGAAGATGAGGAAAACTCACCCCTTCAGACCTATGCCAGGTATTCAGGGATGGCTTTCCAGATGATAGCCGTAATTCTTGGTTCCACATGGATCGGAACAAGAATCGATAAATGGCTCACTCTTGAAACTCCCGTTTTCACAATTGTCTTTGCACTCCTGGGTGTCTTCGGAGGGATTTATCTTTCAGTCAGGGATTTTATCAAATGACCATGCAAACAAAAAGATTCTCCTTCTTCTTTCTTACCCTGCTTTTATTTTTTACCCTTATCCTTGCCTCAGGTTACCTCATTTCAGGATGGACCCGTATTGCCATACCCTTCAGCGATCTGTTGATTCTGACAGGTGGATTCTCAGTGATAACCCTGATCATTTTTTTTATCTTCCTCAGAGGAACCGCTCACGAAAAAGGCAGCCAGGTACTTCACCTTCTGGTTGCCCTGAGCCTCAAACTTCTTATGGAACTGGTCTTTGCCCTTATATGGTTCCTGGTTGTTAAAAAAACTAAACAGGAAACAGTTGTATTATTTTTTATACTATATTTAGCGTTCACTATGTTTTCAATCTTATCCATATTGAATGCATTGAAGCACAAATCATTATAAAACATTAGCCGACTTGAAAACACGTATTGCGACAAGCATCATTTCCATATTTCTGATCATGTTCATGACCGGCACGGCACGGGCAAATGAAGAGTCAGGACATGGAGGAGAAGAGGAGGAATTCAATGCCAGTTCATTCATACTCGAACATATAGCAGACTCGCATGAATGGCACATACTGACCAAAAAGAATGGAGAGAGCGTGGCACTTTATCTCCCTGTAATATTGTATTCAAAAGATAAGGGCCTGAATTTATTCTCATCCCGTAAGATAGCCCACGGTCATGAATACAATGGTTTCAGGATAGAGGAAGAGGGAGACTATGCAGGAAGGATAGTGCAGGTTAATTCAGAGGGGCATGTTGATGAGAAAAATATGCCTCTTGATTTTTCAATAACAAAGACCGTGATCGGTCTGTTTTTTGCCGCAGTTATTGGCCTTTTGCTTTTTCTGTCACTGTCGCGGTCGTACAAAAAGACGGGTATCAGTCATCCCAAAGGTATCCAGAGTTTCCTTGAACCCATCATACTGTTTGTCCGCGACGACATAGCCATCTCTAACCTTGGCGAACATAAGTATGAGAAATTCATGCCTTACCTTCTTACTGTATTCTTTTTTATACTTATAAACAACCTTATGGGCCTGATCCCCTTCCCGCCTCCTTTCGGGGCTAACGTAACGGGGAATATTGCAGTAACACTTACCCTTGCCCTTTTTACATTCGTCATCACCCAGATAAATGGTTCAAAGACCTACTGGAAGCATATTTATGCAACACCCGGTGTCCCGGTATGGCTTCTTCCCATCATGTTCCCGGTTGAACTGATAGGTATGTTTACAAAACCCTTTGCCCTTATGGTCCGATTGTTCGCGAACATAACAGCAGGGCATATCATAGTGCTCAGCCTTGTAAGCCTTATCTTCATATTCAAATCCCTGGCTATCGCACCTGTTTCAATCTTATTTGTTATTTTCATGGACTGCCTCGAGTTACTTGTGGCTTTCCTTCAGGCATATGTTTTCACCCTTCTGTCGGCCCTGTTCATCGGTATGGCAGTAAAGGAGGAACATCATTAGTTTTTTGTTTAATTAAAAGTTTATCGTTATGACAGGAACACTGGCAGCAATCGGAGCAGGTCTTGCAGTTATAGGTGCAGCTCTCGGCATCGGAAAAATCGGTGAGTCGGCAATGGAAGCTATTGCAAGGCAGCCTGAAGCAGCAAACAAAATCCAGACAGCAATGATCATTTCGGCAGCACTTATCGAAGGTGTTGCCCTCTTCGGCGTTGTTGTTGCTCTTATTGCGTAAGGAAATCAGATCCTGCAACGGTTGGTTGCAGGATCTTTTTACAGAACATTTTTAAAATATAAAATATGATACTAGCAAGCAGCAGTCTTACATCTCCGGCAATAGGTACTATATTCTGGACTGTGTTGATCTTTTCAGTCTTCTTTCTCATACTAAAAAAATATGCCTGGAAACCGGTCCTGGGAGCCATCAAACAGAGAGAGGAAATGATCAAGGGATCTCTGGCTTCGGCTGAAAAAGCCAGGAGGGATATGGTGAAGCTCCAGAGTGACAATGAGGCTATTCTACGTAAGGCCAGGGAAGAAAGGGAAGGCATTCTGAAGGAGGCCAGGGAAGTAAGGGACAGACTTATTTCTGAAGCCAGGGGCAAGGCAACCGAAGAGGCCGAATTTATTATTGAAAAAGCCAGAACCGGCATTGAAATTGAAAAGAACAAGGCTCTTTCTGAAATCCGTGAACAGGTGGTCAACCTCTCGGTAGAGATTGCAGCTAAACTCATGGGTGAAAAACTGAAGCAGTCCGGCGAACAGGAAAAGCTTATAGATAAGTACCTTAAGGAGATCGATTTAAACAAAAACTAGAAGGATCGTTTAAAGATGAACGACAGTAAAATTTCAGTAAGATATTCAAGAGCTCTCTTCCAGTCGGCATTGGAAAACGGAATCCTCGACAAGGTGGACCAGGACATGAAGCTTATCCTTGAGCTGTGCAGGATCCCTGAAGTGATAAGTTTCCTTAAAAGCCCTATTATAGTTCCGTCAAAAAAGACAGAGATTTTTCATCAACTCCTCGGGGAAAATGTAGATAAGACTACACTTTCACTTATAGATATCGTTGTCAGAAACGGAAGGGAAAGATCACTCCCTGCCATTGCAAGGGTATTCATCGACGAGACTCTAAGACATAAAGGTGTCACCAGTTCTCTTCTCACCACTGCCGTTAAGGTTGATGATGAGGTTAGAGAAAAGATAGTTACCCTTATCGAAGAGATCTTCAAGACTAAGATCTCCCTTAGTGATAACGTCGACCCCGATATAATAGGTGGCTTTATCCTGAGAGTGGGCGATAACTATGTTGATGCAAGTATCCTCAATAAACTAAGGAAGATTTCCAGGGAGCTTAAATCAGGATCAGTAACAGCAGGCTAAAAAGATACAATTAAAGATAATAAATAGAACACTGATATGGCAAATATTAAACCAGCAGAAGTCTCTAAAATACTGAGACAACAACTGGAAGGGATTCAAACTGACGTTGAACTTGAAGAAGTAGGTTCCGTTCTGGAAGTTGGCGATGGCATTGCGCGTATTTACGGACTTTCGAATGCACAGGCAAATGAGTTGATTGAGTTTGAGAATGGCATAAAAGCCATTGTGCTTAACCTGGAGGAAGACAATATCGGTGCTGTTTTACTGGGTCCCACCGAAGAGATTAACGAGGGCGACATAGTAAAAAGGACCGGTAAGATCGCTTCAATCGGAGTAGGAGAAGGGCTTCTTGGAAGGGTTATTAACCCTACCGGCCAGCCTCTCGACGGAAAAGGTCCGATTGAAGGTGAACTTTTCGACCTTCCCTTTGAAAGAAAGGCTCCTGGCGTTATATTCAGACAACCGGTTAAGCAGCCTCTCCAGACAGGTATTAAGGCTATCGATGCTATGATCCCCATAGGCCGGGGCCAGAGGGAACTTATAATCGGTGACCGTCAGACAGGAAAAACGGCTATTGCAATCGATACTATAATCAACCAGAAAAGCAACTACGAAAAAGGAAAACCAGTCTACTGTATTTATGTTGCAATAGGTCAGAAGGGCTCAACTGTGGCAAACATTGCCAAAACCCTCGAAGAGCACGGAGCATTGCATTATACGGTTATAGTACTTGCCACCGCTTCCGACCCGGCTGCCTCTCAGTTCTATGCTCCCTTTGCCGGTGCAGCTATCGGAGAATTTTTCCGCGACACGGGCCGTGATGCCCTTATCATCTACGATGACCTTTCAAAACAGGCTGTCAGCTACAGGGAAGTCTCCCTGCTGCTCCGCCGTCCGCCGGGACGTGAAGCATACCCGGGCGACGTATTCTACCTGCATTCACGACTGCTCGAAAGAGCTGCCAAGGTCATTGAATCGGATGATGTGGCACGACAGATGAATGACCTGCCTGAATCAATAAAACACCTTGTAAAAGGAGGAGGTTCCCTTACGGCCCTTCCTATAATCGAGACCCAGGCCGGTGACGTGTCTGCCTATATCCCGACAAACGTAATATCAATTACCGACGGACAGATATTCCTCGAGTCGGCCCTTTTCAACTCAGGTGTCAGACCGGCTATCAACGTGGGTATATCAGTGTCGAGGGTCGGTGGTAACGCCCAGATAAAGGCTATGAAAAAGATCGCCGGTACCCTGAAGGTCGACCAGGCCCAGTACCGTGAGCTTGAAGCATTCTCGAAATTTGGATCTGACCTCGACGCCTCGACTCTCGCTATCCTTAACAAAGGTGCCAGAAACGTCGAGATCCTCAAACAGGGTCAATACTCCCCGGTTCCGGTCGAGAAACAGGTTGCAATAATATATTGCGGTACACACGGACTTCTTAAGGATGTGCCTGTAAACAAGGTTAAGGAATTTGAAGCCGAATATCTCGAGTACCTCGACATAAAACACAGAGACGTACTGGATACTCTCAGGGATGGTACCCTTAACAATGATGTTACTTCTGTTCTTGAGAAAGTGGCTTCTGATCTTGTTGAAAAATATAAACCCAGGTAGGCATTAAGAAAGTCGCGTAAACAGATCACAGATGGCGAATTTAAAAGCAATAAGAACAAGGATCGTTTCAGTAAAATCGACAAGACAGATTACCTCGGCAATGAAAATGGTGTCTGCGGCGAAACTGAGGAAGGCACAGGATAAGATCGTGAGACTAAGACCTTATGCAGGAAAACTTCACGAGATTCTTGTCGGACTTTCCCAGAGTCTGGCCGGTGCCGAGGTTAAAAATGTTTATGGCAGAACAGGCGATCCGGAAAAAGTACTTATAGTAGTCATTACTTCAAACAGGGGACTTTGCGGTGCTTTTAATTCCAATGTTCTTAAGGAGACAAGAAGGGTTGTGGCTGAGAAATATTCAGCCCAGTTTGCAAAGGGTGATGTAAAGTTTCTTGTAATCGGAAAAAAAGGGTTTGACTTCCTGAGGAAACTGAAGTATCCTCTTGCCGGGGAACATAATAGCCTTCTTAATGAACTTACTTTCAACGATGCATCCCTTGTGGCCGAAAAGATAATGAACAGTTTTGTGAAAGGAGAATACGACAGTGTTGATATTATATACAACCAGTTCAAGAACGCCGCTGTTCAGAATCTTACATACGAACACTTCCTTCCGGTTGAGACGGAGGCTGTTTCGGGAGACAAGGGGAATTTACCCGCCGATTATATCTACGAGCCTGGAAAAGAAGAGATAATCCGTGAGCTCATTCCCAAGTCACTAAAGATCCAGTTCTATAAGGCAGTACTTGATTCATATGTGGCAGAGAATGGAGCCAGGATGACAGCCATGCATAAGGCAACGGATAACGCTACAACTATTATCCGTGAACTGACGCTTCAGTATAACAAGGCCCGCCAGGCTGCAATCACCAACCAGATTCTTGAGGTGGTCAGCGGTGCAGAAGCATTGAAGGGATAATTAAGCTTACCGGGAAGGATAGCAGAAAAGGCCATGTATACACAATCCGAACTAAAGGAGTTAGTCGATAAAGCAATATTCAACATTCCGTTTAATACGGAAGCTCAAAAGCTTATTGACCCTGTCAGATATGTTCTCTCCATGGGTGGGAAAAGACTCCGTCCGGTGCTGGCTTTGATGGCCTGCAACCTCTACACCGATAAGGTCGATGAGGCAATAGTACCCGTAACCGGCCTGGAGCTGTTTCATAACTTCACACTTGTCCACGACGACATCATGGACCAGGCTCCGGTGAGGAGAAGCTTTGTTACTGTCCATAACAAATGGAACACAAACCAGGCTATACTCTCGGGTGATGTGATGGCCTTCATGACCAACGACTGCTTCCTGCATTCTCCGGCCGAACTGCTGCCCAGGGTGATGAGAACCTTCAACAAGGCAGCAACAGAGGTATGTATCGGACAACAGCTCGATATGGACTACGAAAAAGCCGCCATCGTCTCCAGGGAGGAATATATCAGGATGATAGAGCTTAAAACAGCTGTCCTGATAGCTGCCTCCGCAAAGATAGGAGCCCTCTTTGGTGGTGCCGATGAAAAAGACGCCGAGCTGCTTTACGACTTTGGCAGGAACCTGGGACTGGCTTTCCAGATCCAGGACGACCTGCTCGATGCCTACGGCGACTCGAGAAAATTCGGCAAGACACCGGGAGGCGATATAGTGGCAAATAAAAAGACCTTCCTTTATGTGAAGGCTCTCGAAGTGGCCACTGCCGCCCAGCGAAACCATCTGAAAGAAGTCTATTCCTCAAAGGATATGGAAGCTGAAATTAAAATAAGCGCAGTGATGAAGCTGTACGACCAGCTTAACATAAGGGAGATGACTGAAATTCTGGCTTTCGAGTATATTAACACGGCAATACGGCAGCTTGAAAAAGTGTCTGTGAGCCAGGAAAGAAAACAGGAACTGATCCAGCTTACAGGATCACTTATTGGCCGCGACAGGTAACCTGAACAGGGTCGCTGACGAGAAGGGGAAACAGGATCCCCGATGACGTATGATAGAAGTCCGGAATGGCCTGCAGTGCAGGTTTGCCGGCAAAGGGTTTTTTAAGGTTTTTTAAATTGTAATAATGATCTGAAGGTCGGAAACGTTTGTAAAATTTATTAAATTTGTACCTTCTGAAAAAAATTAATAACTGAATTTATGTCAACTAACACAGGGAAAATCAGCCAGATAATCGGTCCGGTAGTAGACGTCACTTTTAGCAAACAGGGTGGTGAAATGCCTGATATTTATGACGCACTTGAAATAACAAGGGACGATGGTTCTGTGCTGGTTGTGGAATGCCAGCAGCATATCGGCGAAAATACAGTTCGTACCATAGCCATGGATTCCACTGACGGACTTCGCAGGGGTATGGATGTTGTTGCAACAGGCCTTCCTATTACGATGCCTATCGGTGAACAGATAAAGGGCCGCCTGATGAATGTTACAGGTGAAGCTATAGATGGAATAGGGAAACTTGATAAAACCGGTGGTTATCCCATCCACCGTAAACCGCCTGAATATCGCGAGCTATCTACCGAAAAAGAGGTGCTTTTCACCGGGATCAAGGTCATCGACCTCATCGAACCCTACTCCAAAGGCGGAAAGATCGGACTCTTCGGTGGTGCCGGTGTTGGAAAGACAGTAGTTATCCTTGAACTAATAAATAATATTGCAAAAGCATATTCTGGTTTATCAGTGTTCGCCGGTGTTGGTGAAAGAACCAGGGAAGGTAACGACCTCCTCCGTGAGATGCTCGAAGCCGGGGTTATCTCCTATGGAAAAGAATTCCTCGAGAACATGGAATCAGGTGGCTGGGACCTCTCGAAAGTCGATATGAATGCACTTAAGGAATCAAAGCTGGCTCTTGTGTTCGGACAGATGAACGAACCTCCCGGAGCCAGGGCCAGGGTTGCCCTCTCAGGTCTGTCAGTAGCCGAACATTTCAGGGATGGTGACGGAAAAAGCGGAGGAAGGGACATTCTCTTCTTTATGGATAACGTGTTCCGTTTTACCCAGGCAGGATCAGAAGTATCGGCCCTCCTCGGAAGGATGCCTTCAGCTGTGGGCTATCAGCCTACCCTGGCAACCGAGATGGGTGTCATGCAGGAAAGGATCACTTCAACAAACCATGGGTCAATAACATCCGTTCAGGCTGTGTATGTACCCGCCGACGACCTTACCGACCCGGCTCCCGCTACCACCTTCGCCCACCTCGACGCAACAACGGTGCTTAGCCGTAAGATATCCGAGCTTGGAATATATCCGGCTGTCGACCCTCTCGACTCAACCTCGAGGATCCTCTCAGCCGATATAGTGGGAGAAGCCCACTACAACTGCGCACAGAGAGTGAAAGAACTGCTCCAGAGATATAACGAACTTCAGGATATTATTGCCATCCTCGGTATGGACGAACTTTCAGAGGAAGACAAACTCGTCGTTCACCGTGCCAGAAGGGTACAGAGATTCCTCTCCCAGCCTTTCCATGTGGCTGAACAGTTCACCGGAATAAAAGGCGCCCTTGTTTCAATTGAAGATACTATCAAAGGATTCAATATGATCATGGACGGGAAGGTGGATCAGTATCCCGAATCAGCATTCCTCCTCGTTGGTACTATCGAGGATGCTATTGAAAAAGGAGAAAAAATTCTCGCTCAGTCAAAATAAACTTACCGGCTTTATATAAAAGCAGGACAAATATTTGAAATGAAGATAGAGATCATCACTCCCGACAGGAAAGTATTCGAAGGAGACGTTAAATCCGTCAGGGTCCCCGGAAAAAAGGGATCCTTTCAGGTGCTGAAGGACCATGCTCCCATTATTTCAACTCTTGAGAACGGCCCGGTAATCATGGTCGACCAGACTGACAAGGAAATACTGTTTGAGATCGATGGAGGAGTGATCGAAGTAAAAGCCAACAAGATCATTCTTCTCGCCGAGTCGGTCAAATAAGGCTGTTATCATGACGCCTGAAGAGTTTAGAAAACACGCCCGTGAGCTGGTCGACTGGATGGCCGGATACATGGAGAATGTAGAGAATTATCCTGTCAAATC
>CAZXSW010000013.1:36670-41671 GCA_964642615.1 uncultured Rikenellaceae bacterium
TGGTCGACTGGATGGCCGGATACATGGAGAATGTAGAGAATTATCCTGTCAAATCGAAGGTAAAACCCGGGGAGATTTTAAACAGCCTGCCCGACTCTCCTCCTTCCTCTCCCGAACCCTTTGAGTCTTTTATGAAGGATTTTGAGGAGATTATTATGCCCGGCATCACCCACTGGCAGAACCCTAATTTCTACGCCTACTTCCCTGCCAACAGCAGCCCCCCTTCAGTCCTTGCCGAAATGCTTACTGCAACACTCGGAGCTCAGTGTATGATTTGGGAGACCTCTCCGGCCGCTGCTGAACTCGAGGAGAAAATGATGATCTGGCTTCGCGACCTTATAGGTCTGCCCCGGAACTTTGAAGGGGTGATCCAGGACTCAGCCTCAACAGCTACCCTTGCAGCCATACTTACTGCCAGGGAAAAAGCAAGCGGCTTTTCTGTAAACGAAAACGGGGCCTCCGGTAATCCCGTTCTAAGAGTCTACTGCTCCGACCATACTCATTCCTCGGTAGAAAAGGCAGTACGGATAGCCGGCATTGGCAGAACCAACCTGGTGAAACTGCCGGTCGACGAAAACTTTTCAATCGATCCGGTGAAGCTCGATGAAGCCATAGTATCGGACAAGGGAAAGGGCTATCTGCCCTGTTGCGTAATCGCCAGCCTGGGGACAACAGGTACAATGGCCGTGGATCCCGTTAAAGCTATTGGGAAAATATGTACCCGCCACGGAATATGGCTCCATGTCGATGCAGCCATGGCCGGCACGGCTCTCATCCTTCCCGAATACCAGTGGATGCTGGAGGGTAAGGAGTATATCGACAGCTTTGTGTTCAACCCCCATAAATGGATGTTCACAAACTTCGACTGCACTGCCTTCTTCACCAGGGATCCCGAAACACTTATAAGGACTTTCGAAATATTACCCGAATATCTTAAGACACGTACGCGGGGCCAGGTTAATGACTACCGCGACTGGGGTGTTCCTCTGGGCAGAAGGTTCAGGGCACTCAAACTGTGGAGCGTAATCAGATCATATGGCGTTGAGGGACTGCGTGAGAAAATAAGATATCATATCTCACTGGCTTCAGACCTTGCTGAGACTATTGCCAGGGAGCCTGATTTCGAAATTCTTGCACCTGTGATCTTCAACCTTGTCTGCTTCAGGTACAGGCCGGCAGGAAAGACGGAGGAGGAATTAAACATAATAAACGAAAAGCTAATCCATAAACTCAACGATTCAGGAAAGATCTACCTCTCACATACCATGGTTGGCGGAAAGTACACACTCAGGATGGTGATCGCCCAGACAAACGTTAGCTCAACCCATGTAGAGGGTGCCTGGAGACTGATAAGGGAATACTCGGGTAAAACGGAAGCCTGATATCTATCGCGGACCAAGCCGGCCTATATTCATTCCAAAGACATCAATGCTGAAAAGGATCTCAGTAAGCGGAGAATCCGCACCACTGATCCATGATGCCCTGGCCCCGGCCGACAGGGTATACGGGAACCTGAAAAGATGAAAATCAGCAAGCATCTCAACCCCAAACGAACTTAAGTTTTCTTTCCCTTCTTCATAATACTCAGTTAAAACCCTTCCGTCTTCACGGGAGAGGTGATAATTACCCTTCCCGGTAGCATAATCATAGAAAAGAGAGGTCCTGATCCTTGTGAGGTAAACCATTCCGGCGATACCAAGATCGGGATAGATAAGCGGAGCATCATAGCTGCCTGAAAAGACCATGAGATCTTCGGATGATATATCGCGGTAACCACGGGGAAGATCTATCCTGCTCATCAGGGGAATCATTTCAACATCCTGCAGGTCCCACTCATATTTAAGCCTTATTACATTGTTCTGAAACAATCCGGGAAGATATAAGGCCGTCCGCAGTGTCATGAAGCTGCCGAAAATGGTCTTTTCGAAAGGGTAGAATGAATAGTTAAGGTCGGCCACCTGGGCAAACCTGGGATATATGTCCCTCGCCGAGGATCTTTTATAGTTTGAGAAATAAAGTCTTCCCGAAAGCTGGGTCTGTCCATTGTCATAGATGCCCTGTTCCCTGAGGTATATATAGTTATTGGCGTAGTAAAGGCTCAGAGAAGGCTGGAAATACTGTATATATCCTCCCGAAGAAAACCTTAAAGGCAGATATACCCTTCCCGCAACATACATACCGGGATTAATTATATCGGGATCATCAATCCTTTCAGAGAGTTTATGGATGTAATTGTTCTCACCGTAATCTATTTCCGACTCAAAAACCGGGTACCATCCTTTCCATGCAATGCGGCTGTGAAGCCTGTGCATCTTCTCCGAATATTCATATCCAACCGTGGTCTGAAGGGTACTAAGTGTGTTCTGACTCATTAAGGTGAGCCCCGGGGTGATGGCCAGCGGATCAACGGTTATTTCGTCCAGATCGGCATAGAATGGCATCCAGCTGTGGAACCTGAAGAGATGTGAAAACTTCCTGTATGGCACGGGATCGTAGTCTTTTTCAACGACAGGGATCTGACCGTCAACAGTTTTATCGTGCCCTGAAATAAAGCCTGAAGGATCCGAACGGGTCGACGGAGCTTCATATCCGGGCCCTATATCTGTAATGCTTATGTCATTGCCATGTGAGGTATAGTCGCTGAAGACAAGCTTCCCTCCGTCAACAATAAAACCTGTTGCACCAAACCTCGATGCTGTAAGGCGGGTAATGATTTTTTCGGGATTCATGACGTATATGTTCTCGGTTCCCGACCGTGAACTGACAAAAAAGAGAGAATCGTTTCTCATGAAGGCATCCTGGTAATCGTCAGTGTTCTCTTCAATAAGGGTGCTGAAGGTATGGTTGTTTACATTGAATGAGATGATCCCTTCACCTTTTTCAGTCAGGGTGATAAAGGTGACCTCATTACCATCCTCCGACCACCGCGGCTTCTGGATATATGCATTCCCGGGGGCAGGTAACGCCTTGCCGGCCAGCCCGGTACTGATGTCAATAAAGACCAGACTGTTCTTATTGTCGATGCTGTTCACTGAGGCTGCAATGGTTGTCCCGTCGGGCGAGACTGCGGCAGCCATATACCTTGTCTTTCTGCCTATCTGCCTGACCTTCCCGTTCCGGGTATCCATATGCATTATTACAGAGTAGTTCCTGTTGTTCCAGCGGGGATCATTCTTTCTTTCAACCCATACTATTGAGGATCGTCCCTGGCTGAGGATATAGGGATAAATCTGACCAGGCGAATGAAGCCTTCTGACCCTTGATTTTTCAGTATCTATGAGAACAATTGCCGGGGGAGACCCCAGAGATGTACTGACAGCAACATAGCCTGTCTTGCTTATCTTTACCGGAGAATGATAGCTTATATACTTTTTCCCTTTCGGCGGATTAAGTGAAGGATAGGGCATGCTGCCATTTGTCTCAAGTTCATTTTTCCAGATAATGCCAAGAGTGTCATAGGCTTCCCTGAATAGCTTCTTCCTTGTAACTCCCGATGTTGAAAGCAGGCTCAGGTTGACCGGGCTAAGGGTGAAGGGAAGGTTGCCCGTAAATCGCAGAGCATCGTTCCAGATATCATTGCCATACCTGTATTTCGACCATGAGGTGATATGGAAACCCGAAGAATAATGATCGGGTACAAAATGCCTGAACGACCCGTTTACTATCCTGTCATAGCTGAACATTCTGCCCCTTTCGGCTGATATGGCTTTGAGCTGTTTGTGGAAGGCTGGACTTCTGCCTCTTCCAGATTCTGTAAGCACCGATTCGGCATATACTGCATCTCCTTCAAGGTACCAAAGGGGCAGTAAGGAGGCCATAACACCGGGAAACTGTTCACCGAAAAGATAGGAGGCTCCCTTTGTAAATCCCCTTTCAAGCGATTCCATCTGCATGACATGGGTAAGCTCGTGGATGGTAAGATATTTTACAGGATCAAGAGGTATGGAGTTCTGCTCCGGAGTGGGGTAAATCTCCATCCTGCGGGGAGCCCAGGCAACATAACCGTTCGACTGGGTTGTGAAGTTGTGAATTACTACAGGTATCCTGAACTTCCTGTCGGGAAAGACAGAAGTAATCCTGTTGTACGACTCGTCGAGTGTACGGGCAAATTCAATGCCCTGATCCCCGTATTGCTTTGGATAAATGACCGTAAACCTGTCTGTCTTTATCTGCATCCATCTGAGAGAGGCAGGATCCTGACCAGTGTCATAATACTGACCATAAGAAACCTGGCCCAGGATTATAAAGAAAAGTGTTAATATCGAAGAAAGATACCTCATAAAACCATTTATCCAAAAATAACAAAATAAACACGCTTAGGGCTCAACAGGTCCATTTAAGAAAAAAATAAGTAATTTCGTCGGGAGCTGAATTTCAGGGATCCTTACAAACCAACTGCTGATGAAACTCACATGTATTGCATACACAAACGCGCAATTATATAGTATTCAAATATGTGGGTTCCACCGCCTGGCGTTACGACTTGTCGCGCCTCAGGCAGGAGACTGTCATAGCACTAAAGTAAAAATTGTATTATAATGAAAATATACAGGCTGATAAACAATATTGCAGGATGGGTTATCTTCACCATAGCCTCAGTGACCTATCTGCTTACAATCGAGCCCACAGCAAGTCTATGGGATTGCGGTGAGTTCATTGCTTCCGCCTTTAAGCTCGAAGTGGGCCATCCTCCGGGGAACCCTGTATTCATGGTTCTGGCCAGGTTTTTCACACTCTTTGCAGGAAGCGATACTTCAGCAGTAGCCGCGATGGTTAATGCCATGTCGGCGCTTGTCAGTGCTTTTACCATTCTGTTTCTTTTCTGGACAATAACACATCTGGCCAGGAAAATGCTCATTACTGTTGAACACGAGTTTACGACCGCCAGGATAATTGCTGTCATTGCTGCAGGAGCTGTGGGTGCCCTGGCTTTCACCTTTTCAGACTCATTCTGGTTTTCAGCCGTCGAAGGAGAGGTATATGCCACATCGTCACTCTTTA
>CAZXSW010000014.1:0-40521 GCA_964642615.1 uncultured Rikenellaceae bacterium
CCACTTCAGGGCGTTCAGATAAAAACCCAAACACCTTTACAAGGGCATGAAACCTGTTTAGGCCCCTGTGACATGAGTAAAGATTTACAAATTCCCAGGTCTCCCTTACATATTTGGCTACAGGGAACAGGCTGAAATATCTAAGGGCCGATGGAATGAAAAACTCTTTCTGCTTTATTTCCATTGAATCAAACACACATCCATCTGAATCAATACCTGCAAAAAAGTCGTGTTCGGGAATAAATCCGCTAAGTTCACCGGCCGGGTCCATACCTTTCAAAAATTTATCAAAAATATAAAAATGCATTAATAAATCACGTGTCGAAGTCAGGATCTGGTCCTTAACTGCCGGTGCCCGGGCCGGGGAAGGGGAAATGGAGAATTTCTATGCCGTTATAAAGTTAGCAGAAATCGCGCGTAGTTTAGTTTTATTCTAAATAGCAAACAATGATATTTGAAAGTTTTTTTTACAAAGTATTGTTATTAATTTCACAGCAGGGTTAAATACTTAAATCATTTTAACTATAAAATTATTACTTACCTAAAATCAACTTACAATGTATCAAGTAGGAAATCTTGTTAAGGAATTAACTGACAAGCATGGTCGCGCAAGGGAGAGTCTCATGCCAATACTTCAGGGTATTGTGGAGAGACACAACTACCTTACAGATGAGGCTATGGTTGAGGTCGCCAGGGAATTGGACATTTCGGCGGCAGAGGTTTACGGGACAGCATCATTCTATACATTTCTTGACACACAGGTCAGGGGAAAATATGTAATAAGGGTCTGTAAGACAATTACATGTTCCATGAAGGGTAAAGCTGAGATTATTGAGACCCTGGAGGAGATGTTAAAGATCAGGGTTGGGGAAACAACCACCGACCGGCTTTTCAGTCTTGTTGAAACCAACTGTATAGGCTGGTGTCACAAAGCCCCGGCAATACTCATAAATGAGATGCCGTATACTGAGCTGACACCCGAGAAGGTTGCTGAAATTTTAAAAAGTTACATGCAAAAGAAATAATATCATGAACGTTATGGAAAACAAGACATTATTAAACAAGGTCGATCTGATTTTTGAAAAGGTAGATCCTGAAGAAGTTCTGATAAAAACGTTCAGGATGTCACCGGGGGAGATCGTAAACGAGGTTCTTGAGTCGGGACTCAAAGGCCGTGGTGGTGCAGGTTTCCCAACAGGAATGAAATGGAAATTCACGGCTGCCGAAAAAGAGCCGGTCAAATATATAGTATGTAATGCTGATGAGGGAGAGCCAGGTACTTTCAAGGACAGGGAGATCCTCGACAGGGTTGCCTATAAGGTTTACGGAGGGATGGCCATTGCCGCCAGGGCAATAGGGGCAAAAGAAGGGATAGTCTATCTGAGGGGGGAATACCGTTTCCTTCTTCCGCAATTGCTTAAGGAACTTGAAGATTTCCATAAGCTTATCTACAAAATTGGATATGATTTCAGAATAAGATATGCTCTTGGAAGTGGAGCCTACATATGTGGAGAGGAAAGTGCACTGTTTGAGTCCATTCAGGGTGAGAGGGGAGAGCCAAGGAACAAACCTCCCTATCCTTCAACATCAGGGGTTTTTGGCAAGCCTACTTCGATAAATAATGTTGAGACGCTTGTAACAGCCATGATGATAATAAAGCATGGCCCTGAAGCATATACAAGGCTTGGGACTAAGGACTCGAGAGGTTCAAAAGTGTTTTCTGTTTCTGGAGATACTCCTACTCCGGGTATCTTCGAACTTGAGCTTGGTATGACGGTTCAGCAGTTTGTTGATGAATTCGGTGACGGAGACACAAAGGCTGTACAGGTTGGAGGAGCCTCAGGTTTCTGTGTGCCAAGGAAAAAGTTTGCCGATACCATCATCGGATTTGAAGGAGTTCCCACAGGCGGATCCATGAAGCTGTTCAACAGCTCCCGGTCGATGTATAATGTTCTTCATAATTACCTCGATTTCTTCGCAGAAGAGTCGTGCGGACAATGCACGCCCTGCAGGGTTGGTTGCCAGCAGCTTCTTAAAGGGGTTGAGAATGTTAAAAAAGGCGAGGTTAAATCAACTTATCTCGTTGAACTTGTTAAGCTTGCCGATACTATGAAGGTTGCTTCAAAATGCGGACTGGGTCAGTCGGTAGGTAATGCATTCAAAACCATAGTGGAAAACTTCAGGGAAGAGATCATTTACTAATCAATGCAAAATCAGATACTATGATAAATTTAAAAATTAACGACCAGCAGATCTCAGTCAAAAAAGGAACGACCGTGCTGGCTGCTGCCAAGGCTCTGAATATTAATATTCCGACTCTTTGCAACCATCCCGACCTTTGTGTTGCGGGAAACTGCAGGGTGTGTGTTGTTGAACAGAAAGGCGCAAGGACTCTTGTCGCAGCGTGTGCAATGCCAGTGTCGGAGGGTATGGATATTCATACAAATACCCTTAAGGTAAGGAATGCAAGAAAACACATTGTCGAACTGCTTCTTTCCGAACACAGGTCAGACTGTACAAAATGCTACAAGAATCAGAACTGTGAACTCCAGACCCTTGCTAACGAATTTGCTTTCGGCGACCATGTCTTCCTCGACCTTACTGCCGAGAAGAAGTATAAGATAGACAGATCATCTCCTTCCTTCATCAAGGACGACAGTAAATGCATCAGATGCCAGCGTTGCGTGAGAACCTGTTCCGAGCTTCAGTATATTTCGGCTATTGCCGTTGCCAACAAGGGTGCCCATCAGAAAATCTCTTCTTTCCACGATAAGCCAATGAGCCACGTGGTGTGCACAAACTGCGGTCAGTGCGTCAACCGTTGTCCTACAGGCGCCCTGGTCGAAAAGACATATATAGACCATGTATGGGATGCAATATATGATCCCGACAGGCATGTGGTGGTTCAGACAGCTCCTGCCGTCCGTGTGGCCCTTGGTGAGGATCTCGGCTATGATCCGGGTGAAAGGGTTACCGGCAAGATGGTGACTGCCTTGCGCCAGATGGGTTTTGATTCGGTGCTTGACACTGACTTCAGTGCCGACCTTACAATTATGGAAGAAGGTACTGAACTGCTTACCCGTCTTAAAAAGGCTCTTGTTGACAAAGATCCGGCGATTAAGATCCCGATGTTCACATCCTGCTCTCCCGGATGGATAAAGTTCATGGAGCATAAGTACCCCGAACTTCTCAATAACCTTTCGACATGTAAATCACCGCAGCAAATGTTTGGTGCACTTGCAAAGACATTCTTCGCGAAAAAGAAAAATCTCGATCCTTCCAAAGTTGTATCGGTTTCAATAATGCCCTGCACGGCAAAAAAATATGAGGCTGACAGACCTGAGATGTATTCGAGCGGCTACAAGGACATCGACTATGTACTGACTACACGTGAGCTTGCCGTCATGATAAAACAGGCCGGTTTGGATTTCAGGAACCTTGAACCTTCCAAGTTTGATTCGGTGATGGGCGACAGTACCGGTGCTGCAGTTATTTTCGGTGCCACCGGAGGTGTAATGGAAGCTGCCTTGCGTACAGCTTACGAGATTGTTACAGGCAGGGAAGTCCCCTTTACCAACCTTAACATCACCCCTGTAAGGGGGATGGATGGAGTTAAGGAAGCTTCGATAAAGATCGAAGGCTGCCTTGATGCATGGAAGTTTCTTGAAGGTGCTGAGCTGAAGGTTGCAATCGGCCATGGGCTGGTGAATGCCAACAGACTTATGAAGCAGGTCAGGGAAGGGAAATCTCCCTATCACTTCATTGAGATCATGGCTTGTCCCGGCGGATGCCTGGGCGGAGGAGGTCAGCCTATCCCGACCAGCCTCGAGATCAGGGAAAAGCGTATGAAGGCTATTTACGCTGAGGATGCAAATATGGTGTTCCGTAAATCGCACGACAACCCCGATGTGATCGCCATATACAACGAGTTCCTTGAGAAGCCCAACAGTCATAAGTCACACGAACTGTTGCATACACATTATACCGAACGGGAAGACTATTAGTGATGGTTTTTAGATTATAAAGAGAGGGTGCCAGTAAATCGGCACCCTCTCTTTTATTTCCTTTCAAATAACATTCCATCCGCCTGCAACGACCTCCGGACTTTTTTCTTTAAGACCCTTGCCTCTGAAACGGGCTGTTATCTGACGTTCTTCACCCGGCAGGAGAGGGAAATAATTATCTTCCCAAAGAACAGGGATAATTTCCTTTCCTTCCATTTTTTCCACCAGTTTTAAATAAACGCCAAATGCGAGATTTCCGGAGGGGTTGCTTACTGTTACTGTAATTGTGTCTGAGTCCGATGATATCTCATTGATATTGCTGCTTATCTCCAGGCCGACTTCAGGCAAAGTCTGCAGCAGGGTAAAGTCGGGGTACGACAACATGGGTGTTGCCCAGAAATATGATTTTTCCCAGTCAAATTTCTCCTTTACAGTCGAGAGCCAGTAGAAGTTATTGCTTATAATCCTGCCATTTTCATCCTTCATCTCGAGTTTTACAAACCAGGTGACAGACAGGTCTGGTATCTGAGGGAGGTACATTATCCTTTCGACACCATCGGGACCAATGCTGAAGCTTTTCTCTTCGGAATACTTTTCAGAGAGATCAAAGTTTAAAACCGTGACTCTGGCTTTCAGGTTTTCAAATCCGCGGAGTTGTGAATTTACTGCCACCACAGACCTGTCATCGTATGAATACTGTATATGGAGGGGCTCGCAGGCTTTTTTTGTACCGAAATACGAACCTCCCGTTCTCAGGAAGTAGTCATACAGATTCCAGTATACCCCAGGCCAGGCATTATTGAGCATCCACTGGATCACTCCGGTGCTGGTGTATTTATTTCTTGCGTATGCCTCAAACATTGCCCTTTTGCCTTCATAAGCCTGCATCTGGGATTTCATGATGTAATCTTCCAGGTTCCTGGCTTCTCCGTAGCGCGCGCTTAAGGCTTTGTTGTCCATATCGAGCATGGATGCAGGATTCCCGCCGCGGCCGTGAAAATGCCAGTAATCGTTGACTGGCCAGAGCTTGTCTTCAGGGAACATGCTTAGGATACTCTCAAGAACCGGTACTGAGGCTCCCGGGCCTATTTCGGCATTAAATCCAAACGCTCCGCCGCGTGCTGTATCAGTCAGCCAGTATGAAGGCTCAGTGTAAAAGTAGGGGCCTTCCATCCTGATCCCCGAATAACCTGTTACATCAGTGGGTTTCAGAGCAGCAGATGACTGGTATGGGTTTGGCCAGTTATTCTCTTTAAAAATTCCGAGATACATCTTTTCAACTTCCGGAACAGGGGGATAATCACTCCCGTAAAGCCAGGTCAGAATGCAGGCATGGCTTCTCAGCCTCTTAACCTGGTCCTTAAGCGAAAGAGCAGCAACACTGTGATCTTCTTCATCCCATTCGTCCCATTCTTCCCATTGATCACAACAACACCATCCTGGCATTGCAAGAATCCCGTACCTGTCGCACAGTTCATAGAAGTAATCGCTTTCAAGCTTTCCCTCCAGTCTAATGGTATTCAGATTCATATCCTTCACATATTCTATCTGTGTCAGCAGACGGGCCGGATCATCCCTGAGCATCATATCTGATGCCCATCCTCCCCCTCTGATGAGTATCTTTTCGCCATTGACACGAAAGAGGAGGTGATTGTCGTCCGTGAGTTCGGACGTGATCTCCCTGATCCCGAAGCTGACAGATCCTGAATCTGAAACCCTGCCTCCGGCTTCAAACGATAAATTCAGCCTGTAAAGTTCAGGGTCGCCGTAATGGACAGGCCACCACAATCTGGGATTTTTTATATTAAGCTGTTCATATTCGCTGGCCTTGAATTCAATGGTTGAAGACTCCCGTGGCCCAAGGACCACTTCTTTTTCGAATCTGATATCCTCAATTTGTCCCTTTAAAATCCCTGTTACTACTTCTTCCGTCTGGTTGTTTAATTCAGCAGTCACAGTAAGTCTGGCCATCTCAGTGGAAGGAAGGTCAAGATCTGTAATTACCTGTGGGTGACGCAGGGTGACCTGGCCGCTTGCAGATATAAAGACTTCGTGCCAGATTCCCATATTCTTATCTGGAGGAGCTGGGTTCCATTCCACCCAGGTTATTGCCAGGTCGTCTTTGCGGGGTGCAATGACTTCCACAGCGAGGGTGTTCAGCCCGTCATCAACAATGTTGCCGGTGATGTCAAACTCATAGATACGGAAGGTTCCAGCCACTTCTGTTGAGTCAGCAAGAAGTTTCCCGTTTAGCCAGATGTTTGCCCTGAAATTTATCCCTTTAAAATGCAATTGAAGTTCTTTCCCGTCAAATTCAGGAGGAATGATGAATTCGGTTCTGTACCACCAGGGCACCCTGAAGGGGCTGGCTTCAGACATCGAAAGGTTTGAAAAATTTTTGTTCAGGGGATAATCAGTTCCCGGAATTGACCTGAGGTTCATTCCGAAATACGGATCGGGATAAACACCATTATCGACAAGTACAGCAAGTACAGTCGACGGAACCGTTGTTCTGTACCAGTCCCCGGTATCAAAACCCGGGTTCGAGATGATTTCTCCGTTTTTTACAGAGATGCTGTCGGATGACTGCACGGCCCATCCTTCCCCGAGTTTAAGGACAGGCAATCCTTCCCTTTCCTTTTGGCTGCACGATGCCGTGATCATAGTCAGTAAAAGGAAGAACAAAGTCAACAGGTGGTTTCTCAGAGACTTTTTCATATCAGGTTGTATTATGGATTAGAGCTTTCTTTATGGTTGTAATTTTTCAGCGTCTTCTGAAATGATACAGGAGGTAACCGGATTAGCTTTTTTAATGCATGCCTTGACAGAGGGGTATCAGTTTATAATCCTTTTAATTATGAAACTCACAATTTTTTATATTCGTCGATATTTCCTGCAAGGTGCTGGACTCTGACGGGCATACGGCCAAAGCTCCTGATGATCTCTCCATCGGGCTGAACTTCGCCGGTCAGGTTTTTAACCCTGTTACCGTACTTGCCGAGGGTGTCTTCAACAACCCAGTAGTCGAATCCGGGGATGACCGGATCAAATTCATTGCCGTTCCAGCGGCTTCCCCTTCCCCTGAGTGCAACATCGAGCATAGTCACTACCTGGTTGTCCAGCGGTTCTTCCGATTCGAGGGTAATGGCCCCATAGAACTCCTGGCATTCCGTGTAGCCCGAATTATGCGTTCCGGTATAGGGTTTCATTCTGGCAAGGCCTTTTGCAATACCGGGTATTTCAATAAACAGATTAGTCTGAAGTTCATCAGCTGCCATGTTGCCATATTCTTTTCTGACCAGAGAGATAAGCTCATCGGTCCCGGAGTTGAAGAAACTGACAAGTGCCTGTTCCTGTATACGGGCGGGTTTGTTATGTGCGGCAATGTCGACATATGAATTGAAACCAGTTATAAAGCCTTCTTCGACTAATGTTCTAAAATAGTCACGATATGGTGTTATGCCCTCCGGACCTGTAAACAGGCTCCTTCTGCAACAGGCTGTAAGACCGTCCCTCTTAAAGGAGGTACCCAGGTGCATATATTCACCGGTCATTATCTGCCTGTTAAGTGCCGGGCCTATCATGGTTATGCATGAGGTATCTGATCCGGCCATAGTCTGGAATCCCTGTCTTTCACAACCCATCCATTTTGCAACCATATCACCGAAGGCGGCAACTTCGGTTTCATCCATACCCGGTTCAAGAACGGCAAGCATTGCCCTGAGAGCCAGTGCTGATACATAGGCAGCGTCTTCAGTCATCCTCATCTCACCATCACTCTTGAGATTCTTAACCTTTTGGAAAGGCAGCTGAGTGTCAAGCACATTGTCCCTTCCCACAATCTCCTCAAGTTTTGCTACTATTCCGTCGGGGATTACCTGGCGCGGCGTAAGAAGACCGATACGCCTGACCTCCCTTCCGGCAATTTTATCAAGGATAGCCTTAAGCGTAAAACCTTCAACAGGATATATCTCATCGGCAAGCTGGAGCGTATCAGTAGGATAAACCATGATTCCCGACCTGCCTGCTAGCTGGGCGGCAATATAAACGCCTTCAAAACCTGCAATTATACCCGAAGTTCCAGAGTCGGGACCCAGTCCGAAAGCAACCTGTTCGATTGAATAGTTTATGTTTCCGGCCAGATACGGGACATCACCGCTGTAGTGTTCGTCTGAGAAGGCAAAAGCAACATCTATATCATATTCCTTTCTTAAAGCCTCCCAGCTTTTACTGCGGCGCATAGTGAATTCCTCTCGTCCGATGAAAAGATGTCGGTCAATTGACGGTGATCTTTCAATAATGATCTCCAGTTTTCTAAGTTTTTCAGAAAAAGATTCAGCCATAGAGGTAGGGTTCAGGTAAGCAATAAAACTAAAATATGTACAAGTGATATCCTGAGGTTTTTGTCAGGTTATCAGATTCTCCCGGATTAAATATAGGAAAAATATCAATATTCCGGCAGGTCATCCAGAAGACTTTCGAAGAATCTGGTAGTGACGGGATCAGTGCTGTCTTCGAGGCGGGATTTGCAAAAGAGGGGAAGCGGGATCCTTTCCCTGAGGATGGTTTCAAGACTCCGGATAATATTTTGATATACAGTGTCTTTATTGGGAAATGAAGGTAATGACTCACTGTTGTAGGCAATGAAGTAATCCTTCAAAATGTTGAACCTGTTTTCATGTTTTGTTAACAGGTCAGGGCAGGAGCCAAAAAGTCTTTCGAAATTGCCAAAGCGTTTTGATGCATTTTCAAGAACCATGTCACCGAGCTTTTCATAAGGTATCCCGCGTGCAAGGTAAATCTCAGAATATCTGTAAATACCAGTAAAGCCAAAGGCATCGAGATCGTCGGCAACGGCAAGAACTGAACCCGGTGAGATAGAGTAATCCTCTGGCTCATAGTTCTTTTTGTCGTGGTTCTCAATAACTGGCAGTATGTCTGAGAAAAACGACTCAGGAATATTATTGAGTCTGAAAAATTTTTCGGCGAGGATCCTGCTGTGAAAGCCATGGCCGTGGCCCTGGTCGACCGACATGCCGCAGTCGTGAAGATAACAGGCTATAAGGGTCTTTGAAACCAGGTCGAAGGCAGATGCCTGACCATCACTTATTTTACAGGCCAGCAGTTCGCAGGCATATTTCCACACCCTCCGGTGATGCCCTATATCATGGGAGGGCAGGAAGGTGTTTTTCCATTCACCTGCAAAAAAGCATTCAAGCAGGGGAAGGTATGCCTTCTCCGATACTTCAATTGCCCTGACAAGATCCATAAGAAAAAATTAAAAAAGCAAAAGACCATGCCTTTTGCTTTTGAACAGGCATGAAAAACAGATACTTACTTGTTTATCATCTTTCTGGCCATATCCAGGATGGTGGTGTCGTCAAAGGTTACGATGCCACCGTCAGGTCCCTGTTCAAAATGAATACCTACACTTTGTCCCTGATCAAAGTTTCTCCCTCCGAAGTAGTTTCTTACAGTCTCCTCGTTGAGGTCGAGTTTGTCTGCAATAAATCTCATACTTCCGGAGGGCAATTGATCTTTGATCTTCCGGAGTTCATTGAATGTGATCGTTTTAGCCATGATTCAATATTTTATGTTTTTAATAAGTCCGAAATGATGCTTTCTTCAAAGATAATCAATATTATCCTTAAACAAAAATCAAACCATTAAGGTACCCGGTTGTGTCACTGTCCTGCGGCTGAGCAGAAAGTGGCATGCGGGTGGCCTCATTGAATTTTAACTATGGATTGATAATCCCCCTGGAGGAGAGAGGGTTCAGAGCTCCCTGAGAAGGCTCAGGAAGAGATCTATTGCTTCCTTTTTCTTGTCGTCGAGAATAAAATCTATGTTCTCTGTCAGATATTTTCCAAGGGTCTCACCCTGTATGGCTCCTGTATTACCGAACATCTCCACTACAGCCGGTATGTTATTTACCCCGGTTGCGAGAGCCTCGTTGAACTCCTTCCTGAAGGCAGGATCAAGGTCCCTGTTTGCCGTCCAGCAGGCAAATACGAAAGGCAGTCCAGTATAATCCTTCCATTCCTGAGCCAGATCGAGTGATACAGCAAAGCTGTTCTCGAAAAGGAAACACTGGTCACCGATAAGTACTGTGGCCTCATTGCCCTTTATTCCGGCAAAGTCAAATCCTTCAGAGGTCTCTATCCAGTTGAAATTGCGCTTCCATTTATGGCGTGCAAGAACCTTTACAAGGTTAACAGATGTCTTTGACCTGTAGTCGAGATAAACATTCTCAATTTCTTCAACGGGCTTGTTTGAGAACAGCTGTACCGTTCTTACCCTTCCGTTTGCCCCGATGCAGTAATCGCCTGCAATAGTTGCATTTTCAACCATCGGAATTGCCGCAACAGGTATCAGTCCTATATCCACTGTTCTGCTTATAAGTTTCCGTGCACAGTCAGCCGGATGGTCGGTAACGAGAATCACCTTCCTGTCAAATCCGCTTTCCTTCATGCCATATATGAAAGGATAGGTATTGGCATATTTTACTGCTGATATTCTGATTTTAGACATAACTTTTTTTTACTACTGCGAAAATAGTACTTTTGTGGATACAGGGAAATGACCTTTAACAGCAAACGCGACTAAAATGGAGTTGAATTTTCTGACAGCCATATCTCCGTTAGACGGAAGATACAGGCAAAAAGTCGATGAACTTGACCAGTATTTCTCAGAATTTGGTCTGATAAGATACCGTCTTATGGTCGAGGTTGAATACTTCCTTGCGCTTTGCGATATTCCTCTTCCGCAGTTACGTGACTTCGGGAAAGAAAACCATTCTGTCCTTCGTTCCTTTTATGAAGAGTTTTCACTCAGGGATGCCGAAAAGGTAAAAGAAATTGAAAGAACGACAAATCATGATGTAAAAGCTGTTGAGTACCTGCTTAAGGAGAAGTTTTTCCAGGCCGGCTGGGGCAGGTGGAGTGAGTTTATTCATTTTGGCCTTACCTCACAGGACATAAACAACACGGCCATTCCACTCTCTCTGAAGGATGCTCTTGCCGACGTATACTTCCCGGTTCTTTTTGAACTTCGCGAGATATTGACGGCTTTTGCCGATGAATGGAAGGATATTCCCATGCTTGCCAGAACCCATGGTCAGCCTGCAAGTCCTACCCGGCTCGGAAAAGAATTATCTGTCTTCGTCTCACGTATCGATGAACAGTCGAAGTACTTTGGCCAGATTCCCTTCAGCGCCAAATTCGGAGGTGCCACGGGCAATATGAACGCTCACCGGGTGGCCTATCCCGATATTGACTGGATCTCATTTGCCACTTCATTTGTCAACGACACTCTTGGTCTTAACCGCTCATATCCTACTACTCAGATAGAACATTACGACAATCTTGCCGCTCTTTTCGATAACATGAGAAGGATAAATGTTATCCTTATCGATATGGCAAGGGATATTTGGACATATATCTCAATGGATTATTTCAGGCAGAAGATCAGAAAGGGAGAAATAGGATCATCAGCCATGCCTCACAAAGTCAATCCCATTGATTTTGAGAATGCCGAAGGCAACCTGGGTTACGCGAATGCCATCTTTGAGCATCTGTCGGCAAAACTCCCGGTTTCAAGGCTGCAGCGCGACCTTACCGATTCAACTGTTCTAAGGAATACGGGTGTGCCCGTCGGACATACAATAATTGCATTCAATTCCCTTCTTAAAGGTCTGAATAAGTTGATAGTCAATGAAGAGAAAATAAGAGAGGACCTTGACGGAAACTGGGCCGTGGTAGCCGAGGCCATACAGACCATTCTTCGCAGGGAAGGATTTCACAAACCCTATGAAGCACTGCTCGAACTAACCCGAACAAACCAGAAGATAACCAGGACATCCATAATAAGCTTTATTGAGAATCTTGATATTGCCAGCAGCGTAAAAGAGGAATTGAAAGCAATCACTCCCTTCAACTATACAGGTTTCTAACGATTACAACAAAAGATGAATAAGGCAAGATTGCTGCTTAAATATCTCGGTCCATACCGGTTGCCGGCAATAAAAAATGTGATTTTCAATGTACTAAGCGCCCTCTTTGCATTATTATCATATACACTTGTTATTCCTTTTCTGAATATCCTGTTCAGCCAGTTTGAACAGGTCCCTCATCCGGGTGAGTTCGGGTTTAGTCTCGAATATCTCCGTTCTTTCGGCAACTATTATATAGGTTCAATGATTGAGCAGTATGGTGAGACGGGAGCCCTGGTGCTGGTAATAATAGTTGTAATAACTGCAAGTCTTTTCAAAAACGGTTTTGTTTTTCTTGCCAACAACAGTATGGCTTATATCAGAGCCTGTACTGTCAGGGATCTGAGAAACTCACTCTACCGCAAAGTCCTTCGTCTTCCTCTTTCTTTTTTCTCAGATGCAAGGAAGGGAGATGTGATGACCCGGATCTCCAATGACGTTCAGGAAATTGAAATCTCAATAGTGGCTTCACTTACAATGTTATTCAGGGATCCTCTTTATATTCTCACCTTTGTAATTTATCTTTTTGTTACAAGTGTTCAGCTTACCTTGTTTGCCCTTCTTCTGCTTCCCCTTAGCGGCTGGATGATAGGAAGGGTAAGCCGTACTCTCAGGTCCTCGACCCTTATCGGGCAACAGCATCTGGGAAGGCTTCTTTCGGTTGTGGAGGAGACACTGTCGGGACTGAGGATAGTAAAGGGGTTCAATGCCGAAGAAAAGATGGACAGGCAGTTTGCTGCTACAAATGACAAGTATTCTAAAATCTTTAAACGTGTCATACGCAAAGCATATCTGGCATCACCCCTAAGTGAGTTCCTTTCAACCATAGTACTTATGATAGTAATGTATTTTGGTGCTTCACTTGCCCTGAAGGGAACGGGTAACCTGACTCCTGACAGGCTTATTGCCTATCTCGTGATATTCTCACAGATCATTCCTCCGGCAAAGAACATAACAACAGCCTGGTTCAATATTCAGAAGGGCATGGCATCTATTGACAGGATAGGCCAGCTCCTGGATGCAGATGAGAAACTGACTGACAAGCCCGATGCCCTTTCCCTGATTTCCTTTAAGGATTCAATCGAGTTCAGGGGGGTATGGTATGCTTATAACAATGAACCTGTGCTGCGTGATATAAATCTGGTTATAAGAAAGGGACAGACTGTTGCCATTGTAGGTAAATCGGGAGCGGGCAAGTCAACCCTGGCCGACCTGCTGCCCCGTTTTATAGATCCCGACAGGGGCTCGGTACTTATCGATGGAACGGATATCAGGGATATCAGACTGAAGGATCTGAGAAACCTCATGGGTATAGTGAGCCAGCAGCCAATTCTTTTTAATACATCATTCAGGGATAACATAGCCTTCGGCACTGCTGAAGCTGAAATGGAGGGGGTTGAGAATGCCGCACGGATAGCTAACGCACATGAATTCATTATCGAGAATGATGATAAATATGAGCATCTGGTGGGAGAGTCGGGAAACAAGCTGAGCGGAGGTCAGAAACAGAGGATAAGCATTGCCAGGGCTATCATGGCCAATCCTCCTGTTCTCATCCTTGATGAAGCTACTTCTGCACTCGACACCGAATCTGAAAGACTTGTACAGGATGCCATAATAAAGCTTATGAAGAACCGTACCTCGGTGGTTATAGCACACAGGCTATCCACAATTCAGCATGCTGATGTTATAGTAGTGCTTGATGAGGGCAGGATCGTTGAGACGGGAACCCATCAGGAGCTTATTGCAAGGGAGGAAGGATATTACAGGAAGCTTTACAGCTTCCAGTCTATCTGATACCGGGTTCCGGATTGGTCTGGCAGATGAGTTTTGTGTGCCTGCCTGACATAAGGATAAGAGAGTTTTTTAAATTTCATGATAGTGAGAGTTTTAAATTTTTTTTATTCTGCATTTTTCTGTTTGTCACTGTTGTCTGTATCAACTCCCTCTGCCAGGGCACAGATAAGTTTTCCTTTTCACTCTGAATACAGATATATGAAGGGTAAGGATGCGGCGGCTCTTCCGGCAGAATGGAAAGAGCCTGCGTTTGACGATTCGGCCTGGCAGCAGGGAAGTGCCCCGTTCAGGTATGGTGACGGAGCTTATGGCGTTGAGCTTACCGACATGCTTAACAACTACACCACTGTCTATCTGAGGTCTTCATTTTATTGCTCTTCCCCCGACAGGCTTATTGATGTTGTGTTTACCGTGGATTACGACGACGGTTTCATTGTATGGGTTAACGGCAGTGAAGCACTCCGCTCAAATGCCCCTGCCAGCCCAGCCTACAATTCAGTTGCACCCCTTAATCATGAGTCGGGCGAAGGAGAAGATTTTATAGTCTACAAAGGATCGCTTGAGCTTAATGAGGGAGATAATGTTATTGCTGTCCAGGCATTTAATGTAAGTTCGTCAAGTTCAGATTTCTATTTCGATATCTCGGTTTATGCCGAAGAGCATCTCCCGGAGATAGCAGATACTCTTGGAATCCATTTCTCGGCACCATCAGGATTTTATACTGATCCTTTTAATCTGGTACTTACCTCTCCCGATCCTTCGCGCAGGATAGTGTACACTCTTGACGGAAGTAATCCTCAGACTTCGGATAATGTATTTTATGGCAACTCCCCATTGACAGTAAGGGTCGATCCGGCTTCCGTTCAGGGACGCGCGGGTACACCCGGAGTTGTTATAAGGGCTTCCCAGACTGAAGAAGGCTACAGGCCTTCAAAGCCTTCATCAGCATCTTACCTCTTTATGGAGAAGATAAAGAGTCAGGTCTGGCCTGGAGGTGGCTGGCCTGTCACTACGGTCAATGACCAGCTTATTGATCTGGAGATGGACAGGGATGTTGTTGAAAATCCGGCTTATTCTTCCATGATAGATGATGCACTCCTTGATCTGCCATCAATTTCGATAACCACAGGCCTTGAGAATCTTTTTGATCCCCTGACAGGTATATATGTAAATGCCGACGGCCATGGCACATCGTGGGAGAGAGAATGCTCGGTAGAACTTATAAATCCTGATGGCTCATCCGGGTTCAGTGTAAATGCAGGATTAAGGATCAGAGGCGGCTGGAGCCGGCACGGAGATTTTCCCAAACACTCATTTCGTCTTTTCTTCAGGGAAAAGTACGGAACAGACAAGCTGCGTTTCCCCTTGTTCGGAGATGAAGGAGCTTCAGTATTTGATAAGATTGACCTGAGAAGTGAACAGAACTATGCCTGGAGTACAGGCTCGTCACTTAACTCAATGGTAAGGGAGATCTTCTCGAGGGATTCCCAGAGAGATATGGGACGACCTTATACCCGCAGCCGTTACTACCATCTTTATATTAATGGTATGTACTGGGGGTTATACCAGACCCAGGAACGGTCCGAAGCAAAATTTGCAGCTACCTATTTTGGAGGTGATGATGAGGATTATGATGTCATAAAGGTAAATACGGAAGACTATGACTATGGCATAGAGGCCACAGACGGCAACACGGAATCGTGGAGAAGGCTCTGGGATATGTGTGCCGCCGGTTTTGCTTCGAATGCTGATTATTACAGGCTTGAAGGGAAGGATGAAAATGGCAATCCTGTTAAGGGAGGGGAAGTAATGGTTGACATAGACAACCTTATAGACTATATGATGGTGATCTTCTATACTGGTAATTTCGACGCTCCGGCATCATCATTTTTTAGTAACAAGGGAGTGAATAACTTCTATGCCATCGACGACAGAACAGACCGGTCGAAAGGTTTCACCTTCTATGCCCACGATTCAGAGCATTCCCTTTTTGATGAGCCGCGACCTCCGGGAGAGGGTATAACGGAGGACAGGGTGAATCTCGGGACAAGGACTGATGATATGGTAATGCAGGTAAACAGTTTTCAGAGGTTCCATCCCCAATGGCTTCATTTTAAACTAACTGAAAATGCAGAATACCGTGCACGTTTTGCTGACAGGGCCTATAACCATCTTAACCTGGGAGGAGTATTTGATCCGGCCAGGGCTCTCGACAGAATAAATGCAAGGGTCGAACAGATTGATCTTGCCGTTATAGCCGAATCGGCAAGGTGGGGCGATGCAAAAAGGCCTCAGGGCAGCCCCTATACCAGGAATGACCACTGGATGTCAGAAATAAAAAAGATAAGGGAGAGGTTTATTCCCGTCAGGAATCACTATGTCATTGAGCAGCTCCGGACAGCAGGCCTCTATCCTGATGTTCTGGCCCCGCAGGTAAAGACTTCAGGTGAGATTATCGATGATGACAGGGTGACTCTTGAGTCGTCACTTCCTGTTGAGCTGGTAAACCCCAATCCAACGGGTGTTTTGTATTATACCACTAACGGAGCTGACCCCAGGGATGACGGAGGTAAGATATTTTCGGGAGCTCTGTTCGGGCTTGATGATATTGAAATGAATGTCACCGGATCAATGATACTTATTGCACGGGTATATGCCAATGGGACCTGGAGTGCCCCCGAACGGATAAATTTTGTAAGTCAGGCCGAGGATTATTCAAACCTCAGGATAACCGAAATACACTATCACCCGCCTGATATAATTGCAGGAAACGATACCACCGACGGAAGGGATCTTGAATTCATCGAGTTGAAGAACACAGGAACTAAAGCCATTGACCTGTCGGGTCTGGTACTTGATTCAGCAGTCTATCATGAGTTCCCTGAAGGGTTTTTGCTTGCTCCATCCCAGTTCTATGTAATAGCCTCAAAGCCTTCATATTTCTATGATGAATATGGACTTGTAGCTTCAGGAAACTACAGGGGAAACCTTTCAAATGCAGGTGAACGTATACTGCTTTCGGATCCGCAGGGGAACACACTTATGAATTTCTACTTCAGTGATGATTACCCCTGGCCTGAGGAGGCTGATGGAGACGGGTACAGCCTTTCTTCTGTCGACGCCAACCCAACCGGTAATCCGGGTGACGAAGAATACTGGACCACATCATGGAAGATGGGTGGTACACCCTTTGCTGATAATGTTGCCGGCGGTCCCGAGCCTCCCGGAAAACCCGACGGATCACTTTCTGTTTACCCTAACCCGTCGAGCGGACCGGTTACCCTGCGACTTATATCAGATAAGGAAATAAACCAGGTTAAGATTACTCTTTACAATCTTTCAGGGAAACCTGTCTATGAGACAATAGTCGGAAATCCGGGTATGTTTGATCTGAATGAAAAGGGACTCGCTGCAGGCATGTATATAATGAATGTTGCTGCGGAGGGTTATAACTCAAGAATTCGTATTATACTTGTAAAATAGACAATCATCTGAGATATGTTCAAACGTTTGCTATTAGTCACACTTACAGCATTATTGCTTTTGCCTTCCGCAACGGGACAAAGGCAGAAAGCTAATCATGCCTTTTTCCCGGGGCCCTCTGATTTCTTTATTGACGGGGCTCCTTACCAGATAATCAGCGCTGAACTTCATCCTGCAAGGATTCCTTCAGGATACTGGCGTCACCGGATTCGCATGGCAAGGGCTATGGGCTGCAATACAATTACAGCTGCGGTGTTCTGGAATTTTCACGAAACAGAAGAAGGCGTTTTTGATTTCATAGAAGGTAACCATAACCTGGTATCATTCTTCCAGATTGTAAAAGAAGAGGGAATGTGGCTTCTGCTTAAACCTGGTCCCTTTGTTTCGGATGACTGGGATGCGGGTGGCATTCCCGCATATATCTCAGAAAACCCGGAGACGATTCCCGGAGATGAAGTCTTTATGAAAGCTGCGGAAAGATATATAAAGCAGCTGTCGGTGATACTGAAGCCCTTCCTTATTACCAACGGAGGTCCGCTGCTTATGATCCAGCTGGATGATCAATACGGTTCCCGTGGAGATGATCCTGAATACCTGGGAAAAATAAGAGATATGTGGACCTCAAACGGGATAAACCTGCCTTTTTTCACGAATGACCTGCCGGAAAGAGATGTACTTGCCAGAGGCACCCTGAAGGGTTGTATTACTGGTCTGTCAAATCCTTCCGGAATGGATGATCTGCAGGAGGCTCAGGAGATAAATCCTGGATTCCCTGTTTTCTGCAGTTCCCTGGTGACAGGAAGTGCAACAGTCTGGGGAGGTGAGGAGGAAAAAGCCGATACTGCATTGTTACATAACACTCTCAGGTTCCTTCTTGATAACAAAAAGTCATTTAACATTCATCTCTTCCACGGAGGAACCAACTTCGACTACTATGCCGGAGCACTTGTGACAGATTCCTCCTACAGGCCCGTAAGAACCAGTCATGCTTTCAACGCTCCTGTCGACGAGCAGGGAAATGCAACTGAAGAATACCATGCCCTTAAGAAGATCATTGCACCATATCTGCCACTGACATGGAACCCTGTTCCTGTCCCGGAGCCACCCCCCTCAATGGAAACATCATCAATAGGAATGGGTGTTTTCACTTCCATATGGGATAATCTGCCCGAACCTGTAAAGGCGGCAAAGCCTCTTTCTTTCGGCGATCTTGGACAGGTGACCGGATTTGTACTTTACAGGACAAGTCTGGAGGCTGAAAAAGGAGGGAAACTGGTTATAAAAGGACTTCATGATTATGCCAACATCTATATAGACGGGGTTTATTCGGGAACGATTGACAGGAGAAGAGGCAACAGCTCGCTCAATATTCCTGCCGGCAAGGAGGGTAATCAGATCCTTGACATTTTTACTGAGGCGATGGGTCGTCCGGTTGCTTTCGAGAGAAAGGGTATAACCGGAGGGGTAAGCTTCGAAGGTGAGGAGTTGCTCGACTGGGAGATGTTCAGGTTCCCGATGGACCCGAAGTTTATTTATAACCTCAGGTCATCGAACCGGAACCCGGGCAAGAGAGGCATTTTCTTCAGGGGAAGTTTCTTTCTGTCAGAAAAGGCCGATGTCTTTTTGGATATGTCAAACTTCAGTAAAGGTATTATATGGGTAAACGGGAATAATCTGGGTCGGTTCTGGGATATCGGTCCGGGCAGAAGACTCTTCTGTCCTGCCGGCATTCTCAGGGATGGTTCGAATGAAATAATTGTTTTTGACATTCACCGGACCACTCCTGCCATTATAATAGGTAAAAAGACTCCCATCGGATGATATACTGCAAGATGAATAAGTAAATTAAAATCCCGGACAAATGAAACGGATCTTTTTAGTGGTTCTGATAATGATATCATTAATCCAGGCTGGCGCATCATCAGTGTGGACCAATGTAGCTGAGAAAGGGGCCGACAGAACAGGTACAGTAAAATGTACGGCTGTTATAAACTCTCTTATCGACTCACTTGCTTCGGAAGGAGGAGGAACCCTTTATTTCCCGGCAGGAAAGTATCTGACAGGGGCCATAGTGATGAAGAGCAATATTACCCTATGGCTTGATGCGGGTTCGGTAATCCTCTTCTCAGATGATTTTGATGATTACCTTCCCATGGTCCCCTCAAGATGGGAAGATGTCAGGGTAAAGAACTTCAAGTCGCAGATTTATGCCTACCAGTGTGAAAATATTGCCATCAGGGGCAGCGGGCACCTTGAGGGACAGGGTAAGAAATGGTGGGACCATAAGTTCAGTCTCGATGCCGGCCGGCCGGTCGACGGCAGATGGCAGGAGATCTTCAGAAAGGAAAATACTGAGCTTCTCAAAAGGAATGTGTATCTGCAGGATAAGCACGATTTTCTGAGACCTCCGATGGTAACCACCTATGAGTGCAAAAATGTCCTTATTGAAGGGGTCAGCTTTTCAAATCCTCCTTTCTGGACTATCATGCCCTGTTTTTCAGAAAACATAACGATAACAGGTATCACAATCCGTAACACGGGTGAGTCGCCCAACACTGACGGAATAGACCCGTCATCGTGCCGTAATGTTCATATATCAAACTGCCATATCTCTGTTGGTGATGACTGTATTGTTATTAAATCGGGCAGGGATGAGGATGGAAGAGAAGCCGGCGTGCCAACTGAAAATGTTACAATAACAAACTGCACCATGCTCGAAGGTCACGGAGGAGTGGTCATAGGAAGTGAGATGAGCGGCGGCGTCCGAAGGGTCACTATTTCAAACTGTGTATTCGAAGGTACCGACAGGGGTATCAGGCTCAAGACTATGAGGGGCCGTGGCGGGGAGATTCAGGATTTAAGGGTTTCTAATATAACAATGAATAACATGGTCAGGGAAGGGATAATGATAAACATGAGATATCAGCCAACCGAACCCGAGCCTGTCTCAGAAAGAACCCCGGCTATTAATAGTATTCAGCTTTCTAATATAAATATCCGTGGCGCCAGACAGGCTGTTGCAATATACGGCCTTGAGGAAAGGGAAGCTTCGGGGATCTCTTTTGATGATATCAGGATATTTTCTGAAAAAGGTATTGTGATGGAGAATGCCGCCGGAGTCACTTTTCATAATATAGAAATGAACATTTCGGAAGGTAGCCCGCTTGATGCCAGGGATTCGAAGAATATTACATGGGATATGGTTACTGTGGCGTCGCCTCTGAAAGATCTTCCTTTTATTAAACTTTCGAACTGCAGCAATATAAGGGTGACAAACTGCTTTCAGACAGAAGCATCGGGAACCTATGTGGAGGAGGATGAGAGAAGCAGTAATATTTACATTGTTAACAATATACTTCCCGGTATAAGCAGTCTTTCAGCAGGAAAGGGGAAGAATATCGTAGAACTTAATAATATTATTTCAAAATAGAGCTTCTTTGCTGTTTTCCGGAGCAGCCTGAATGATGAATTAACACCACGACTATGAAGACTATTTGTAACCTGTTTATTGCAGTAACACTGTTATTTTCAGCCTGTGCCTCCGGAACCGGAGGCCCTGACAGGGGTGGAAGTGAAGAAAAATGGTCGGTTCGTATGGCCAATACTGTTATGGCTCAATCTGATTCACTGGTGTACTTTGTCGACAGAAATCCACGGTGGGCCTATGATGTTGCTTTCCTTGGAATGGCTATTGACAGACTGGGGGAGGTCGACCCTCAATACTCCGGCTATATGAAGGACTGGGTCGATTATTTTGTTCAGCCCGATGGCTCGGTTATTGACTACAGGAAGGAAGAGTATAACCTCGACAGGATCTTTCCCGGACGCAATATCATGACTGTTTACAGGAGGAATCCGGAAGAGAGGTACAGGAGAGCTCTTGATTCTCTGATAAGTCAGCTGGAGACCCATCCCATGACGAATGCCGGAGGATACTGGCATAAAAAGATCTATCCGTGGCAGATGTGGCTCGATGGCATTTTTATGGCTTCAACTTTTATGGTTCAGTATGCGGCGGAGTTTGATGCTTATAAATGGTATGATGTTGCAGCGCTGCAGGCTAAGCTGGTATATGAGAAAACACTTGACAGTGAATCGGGACTTCTTATGCATGCCTGGGATGAGAGCAGGGAACAGAGGTGGTGTGATCCGGAAACAGGTAAGTCAAAATATCCGTGGAGCAGGGCCACAGGCTGGTACACCATGGCTCTTCTGGATATACTTGAATATCTTCCTGCAGATCATCCCGACAGACCTGAGCTGACAAGCATATTGCAGAATACCTGTGAGGCTTTGCTTAAAGTAAGGGATCCTGAATCAGGAATCTGGTATCAGGTACTTAATCATGGTGGAAGGGAAGGCAACTACCTTGAAGGTTCAGGTTCTGCCATGTTCACATATGTCTTTGCCAGGGGAGTCCGCCAGGGCTACCTCGATGCGAAATATATTGAGATAGCCAACCAGGCTTTCGATGGTATTCTCAGTGAACTGGTTACGGTTGACGAATCGGGGATGGTGACCATTCATAATATCTGTGGCGGATGCGGCCTTGGAGGTAATCCTTACCGCGATGGTTCGTACGAGTATTATATTAATGAGAAAAAGTTCGATAACGACACGAAAGGAGTTGCTCCATTCATACTTGCCGCTATCGAACTCGACAGATAAACTGTTTTAAGTAACTTCTGATTTATTCTATTCCGAATAGCCTGCAGATATGCCTGTTGTATATATTCTCATAGACACAGGCCGAGATTGTTTTTTCATTTTCATCCAGGAGGCTGTAAAACCTTTCTCTTTCAATGGCTGCAAGTTTATAAGCCACATGAATAAGCTGTCTCATGTCGGGGTTGAAATCGGGATTGCCGGGAATATGCCTTAGCGAAGCTGCAAATCTGGTGCTGTCCCACGAAGCCACAACTGAAGATCCCGGAAGGGCTTTCCTGTTTATGTCGATCACATCGGCATAGGGGGCGCACAGCTCTTCAATTTTCTCAAGGGCATGAACATAAATTTCTTTGGCAAACTCAAGTGCATCTCCTCCTGATCCGGCAAGTCCGATGACTTCCTCAAGCCAGGTGGTTCCGGCTGTCTTGACATGAATTCCGGCATCATGTTTTCTGATGATGGATCCTATATGTGGATAAATGGCAAACTTATCGGAGCCGGAGTGAACACTTATCTTCAGGTTTTCAGGAAGTCCGAATTCAGTAACGGCCTTTTTAATAACCAGAATGTCGGACTCAAATTCGGATGCGAAGACAAGAGGATCGCCGGCATAGTCAACGCCCTTGTTAAAACGGCCCGGGAATTTGGGAGCAATAGTCTGGACGGGGATCCGAAGGTCTCCAAGCATCATAAGGATAAAGAATAGCTCAACGGGGGTCTGGGGTAGAGGTACTTCATCCATCGAAACTTCAGTAACAAAGTCATCTGAACCTTTAAGGCTGAGTATTTTTTTGTATATCTCAGAGGCTTTTGATGCAGCAAAAAGATATTTTCCTGCAATGTCAGATAGCTGATCCGGGGTACAGGTCAGGGCATTTTTCATTCCCTGAATATTGATTTCTCCATATTTCTGAGCTCTTGAAACGAATTTGCCGATCTCATCTTCCGGGGCTCGTTTGCCGATATACGATGCCACGTCGATAGTAAAAAAGTCTGAACTTTCAATGAACCTGTCGACAGTATCAAGGTTTATATGGTCGGCATCAACAAACCATGGTTTCGAAAAGCCTGCATTTGCAGTAACTGTGTCCGCCTCGGTCCTGACATCTCCGGGCTCTGTTCCGATTATCATATGTTCACGGTTCGATTTATTCCAAACCGGGGTTATATCTATTCCCTTTTTTCCCGCTTCAATAATTGCCCTGAGCTGGGCATCTCCCTGGTGACCGAATCTGTCACCGAGGCCAAAGGAGTATTTCCCTATCTTTTTCATAAGTATATATTTTTTATTTTAATGGTTCCCGCTTAGCGGGAACCACCATTGTTTAATATCAGTCGATTACCACCATTTTGTTTTTAGGGGCAAAAACATTCATTATAACCCATGCAACGAGGTAGGCGCTGGCAGCTATTCCGAACATAAGTACATAGCCTGTTTCGACATGACCGGCTTTCTTGTAGAAGTCGAGTATGGCTCCGGCGATATATGAAATAAAGGCACCACCGAGTGCTCCAGCCATGCCACCGATCCCGGTGACCGAGCTGACGGCTCTTTTCGGGAATGCGTCAGACACTGTTGTGAAGATGTTGGCAGACCATGCCTGGTGTGATGCGGCTGCAAGTGCTATAAGAAAGACAGCGCCCCAGGTACTTATCGAGGCAGATGTGGCAAACAGGATGGGGGTGACAAGGAAGGCAAAGATGAGCATTGTGATGCTCCTGGCCCTGAAGGGAGTCATCCCTTTTTTTATCATGAAGGATGAAAGCCATCCGCCCCCGATACTGCCAACAGTCGTTGCTGTATAGATGAAGGCAAGAGGCAGGCCGAAAGACTTCACATCCAGCCCCGTCCCCCTCACATCAGCAAGCCATCCGGGGATCCAGAAGAGGTAGAACCACCAGACGGGGTCGGTAAGTCCTTTCCCTATAAGAAAAAGCCAGGTCTGACGGTATTTGAACAGTTTAACCCAGGGGATTGAAGTTGTGGGCTCATTCTGCTCATCGACATCGCTTGTTATATGGGCCAGCTCAGCAGCTTTTACCTTTTTGTGCCTCTGGGGTATGTCGTAGAAGATCATCCACAGGACTATCCAAAGGAAACCAATGGCTCCGGTTATTATAAATGCCGCCTGCCAGCCCCATGCAATGACTATGGCCGGTACTGCAAGAGGAGCAATTATAGCCCCGACGTTAGTGCCCGAGTTAAAGATACCTGTTGCCAGGGCTCTTTCCTTCTTGGGAAACCATTCGGCAACTGTCTTGATAGCAGCCGGGAAGTTACCTGCCTCGCTGAATCCAAGCAGTGCCCTCCAGAATCCGAATCCGAACACCCCTTTTGCCAGGGCATGTCCCATTGCGGCAATACTCCATACCAGAACAGAGATTCCGTAACCAAGCTTGGTCCCGAATTTGTCAATCAGCCTTCCGGCAATGACCATGCCGATGGCATATGAGAGCTGGAACGCCATAATAATATGTGAATAGGCTTTTTCTCCAATGCCCAGGTCAGCTTCAAGCATGGGTTTCAGAATCCCTATTACCTGTCTGTCAAGATAGTTTACAGTAGTGGCAAAGAATATCAAGGCACAGACTGTCCATCTGTAGTTACCTGTTTTTACATTTTCTGACATTTTCCTGATATTGATTAATTAAACATTGTACGTTGTTGAAGCAGTAGTTCCGCCCCTGCCTGTCCAGTTGGTATGGAAGAACTCACCTCTCGGTTTGTCTATCCTTTCATAGGTATGGGCTCCGAAATAGTCGCGCTGGGCCTGAAGCAGGTTGGCCGGAAGCCTTTCGCAACGGTAGCCGTCGTAGTAACAGAGCGCCGACGACATTGAAGGTATCGGAATTCCGTTTGAAGTGGCTGTTGCAACAACATTTCTCCATCCTCCCTGAGCCTGGTCTATCTTATCCCTGAAAAATGGATCGAGCAGGAGGTTGTCGAGTGAAGTGTTGTTGTCAAAGGCTTCCTTGATCTTGCCAAGGAAGGCAGATCTGATTATGCATCCGCCTCTCCACATAAGGGCAATGCCGCCATAGTTAAGGTTCCAGCCATACTCTTCAGCAGCGGCTCTCATAAGTGAGTATCCCTGTGCGTATGAGACAATCTTGGAAGCGTATAATGCATCCCTTATATCGTTTATGAATTTCTTCCTGTCGCCACTGAAGGTTTTTTCCGGCCCCTTAAGAATGGCTGAAGCTTTCACCCTTTCGTCCTTTACAGCCGAAAGGCAACGTGCAAACACTGCTTCGGCTATGAGAGTAAGAGGTATACCAAGATCGAGGGCGGTAACGGCTGTCCACTTTCCTGTACCTTTCTGTCCGGCTGTGTCAAGGATCTTATCAACAAGAGGTTTTCCGTCAATGTCTTTATAGGCAAGGATATCCCTGGTGATCTCAATCAGGTAACTGTCGAGTTCCCCTTCGTTCCATTCCCTGAATACCTCGTGCATCTCACCGGCACTCATGCCGGTGAGGTCCCTCATGATCTGATAAGCTTCGCATATAAGCTGCATATCACCGTATTCAATGCCGTTGTGAACCATCTTTACAAAATGTCCGGCTCCGTTTTCGCCAACCCAGTCACAGCATGGCGAACCGTCATCGACTTTGGCTGCAATTGCCTGAAATATAGGTTTCACTTCGGGCCATGCAGCCTTCGATCCTCCGGGCATTATTGACGGGCCCAGAAGGGCTCCTTCTTCACCCCCCGATACCCCGGTGCCTATGTAAAGCAGACCCTTGCTTTCTACGTAGGCCGTTCTGCGGTTGGTGTCAGGGAAATGTGTGTTCCCGCCGTCAATGATGATGTCGCCGGGCTCCAGGTGGGGGATAAGCGTTTCTATAAGGTCATCGACGGCTTTGCCTGCCTTTACCATAAGCATAATTTTCCTCGGCCTTCTGAGCGAAGATACCAGCTCTTCAATGGTGTGGGCACCCCTTATCTTCTTCCCGCTTCCTCTTCCGGCCAGAAAATCATCAACTTTCCCGGTCGAACGGTTATAGACTGTAACCTGGAAGCCCTTACTCTCCATGTTCAGAACCAGATTCTCTCCCATCACGGCAAGTCCTATAAGTCCAATGTCAGATAAATCATTCATATTTAATAGGTTATGGTTTGTCAGTATGTTTTAATCTGCTTTTTTGTCATTTTCTTAAACATCTGTGAGAAGTTCCTGAATCTTATCTTCTCTTCTTCAGACCGGAAATATTGTTATGAAAGCTATTTCATCCCGATAGTTTTTCTTTCGATGCCCACAGGCCTACAGCGGGGTTTGAGATAAAGTAGATCTTCTCACCGTCGGGCATGATGTTGAACCCATCCTTCAGCTTTCCCGGATTATATTTTCCTAATACATCTTCTATAGGGGCATACCTGAAATTGACAGATTCAATTTCCTCTTTGCTTAGATGTCCGGGAGCATAGGTGACAGAGAATCTGCCTTCGCTGCTGCCGTGGATAAAATGAGCTGCCGCACTCAGGTTATTCCTCAGTTCAGCCTTCTCGTTTACGAACTTAAGTGTGGCCGGGGTTCCCCGGTATCCGTACTTTCTTATGAGTCTGTCAATCTCCCTGTCCTCTCCGAATTCCTTAAGGCCTGGTGCAATAACCACTATCTCACCGTTGTCGGCCATCGCCATCCTGGTGCGGTAGATGCTTTTATTTCCAAGCCAGGTGCTTGTGAATTCTGAAGGATCAAGAAAGACCACTACTTTCTGCAGTGGCTCATCAAGAACAGTGAAATTAACTTTTACAGACAGTTCGGAGGCCCTGATAAAAGCTTCCTGGTCGTCTCCTATAAAAAGGCCCCTCAACACCAGTTCTCCGCTGTCATCCCTGCCTATAACAGTCAGGATATAGACTACAGGCAGGTGAGGAATGAAATTGACCGAAGCGTAGTTAAGCAGTTGCCTCACCGGGGTGTCTGCTTTGCCCATCATCTTCTCCATGCCGTAAACAGCTCCTATGAAATGACTTTTATTGATTCCTTCCGATCCGCCAGTACCGACAAAAAGGTTCTTGTTATAGTTGGCCATGCCGATAACCTCGTGGGGAACAACCTGTCCTATTGATAGTATGAGGTCGTGTCCTCCGTTAATGATCAGCTTGTTGAGCTGTGCCGGCCATGAATAATCAAGGGCGCCTCCGGTTATCTCGCTTACATATTCTCCGGGGACACTCCCGACCGTTACAACGTCATTTCTCCAGTCGTGAATCCTGAAGAGGGCTTGAGGAACATCACTGAACATCTCTTCAATCTGCAGGGTGCTCATGGGTACATGTGTTCCGAGGGCAGGCAGTATATCCCTGAGGTTCTCACCGTAGTATCTGTAAAGCAGGGTTGTTATGTCACCTGCCCTTGAATGTATCCTGGTCTGATCGGGGGGGATGGCAAGTACTTTCTTTTTTTCCCCCAGCTTTTCAAGAGCTGAGAAAATGCCGTGTTTCAGTTCAGCGGGTGTTATGATTGTATTTTCGGAGCCTGATTGATAATATATCATATCATTCTTAACGGGTAAAAATATTTACTGTATACCAAAATCTGGTCATGTGCTGTCTAAACACCGCTGTAGGCACTGAAACCGCCATCGACAGGTATAACTACTCCGGTAACGAACTTAGAAAGATCTGAAACAAGGTAAAGAAGTGTCCCGGTGAGGTCGTCAGCTGTCCCATACCGCTCCATAGGTGTACTGTTTATTATCTTCCTGGCTCTCGGGGTGGGTTCTCCTGACTTCTCATCTATAAGAAGGAAGCGGTTCTGGTTTGACAGGAGGAATCCAGGAGCTATGGCATTTACCCTGATGCCCGTTTTTGCGAAATGCACCGCCAGCCATTGGGTGAAATTGTTGACGGCCGCCTTGGCTGCTGAATAGGCAGCTATCTTTGTAAGAGGTCTGTATGAGTTCATCGATGAGATATTTATTATGACTCCCGACTTACTGCTTATCATATCAGTGGCAAAAACCATGGTTGGAATAAGTGTTCCCTTGAAGTTTAGATCAAACACCTTGTCAAAGCCCTCTGTCTGAAGACCAAAGAAGGTGTCCTCCGGTTTTTCATCTTCCTCCCCGGTCATCTTCTCAACTTTTGTTGTCGCTTCAGGAGAGTTCCCTCCGGCACCGTTAAGAAGAATACTAATGGTTCCAAGCCTTCTGTTGATTTCTTTCTTTGCTTCCAGAAGAGAGTCCCTGTCAAGGACATTGGCTGAAATCCCTATAGAGGGGACTCCTGTATCACCGGTTATTGACGCAGCAACTTTTTCGGCTGTTTCCCTGTTGCGCCCGAGAATGGCAGTCTTCACTCCCTGGAAAGCCAGGGCCCTGGCCATCTCTGAACAGATGATGCCGGAACCTCCTGTCACTACAGCAACTTTGTCTTTTAAATTAAATTCGTTCATTTCAGATATTTATTGAGTTTTGGTTTGTCCTGGTAATCATTTAAGTCGTCTGCTTCCTGTCCGGCAGCACTTCAAATTTCTGATCAGTTGGTAATTGACGTGTCTACCTGCCGAATCCGAAATATTCCTTTGCGTTCAGGTAGGAGACGCCTTCTATTATGGGTCTTACTATCTCATCATCGCCAGGGATGCTTCCTTTTTCTATCTCTTCCCCTATATAGTTACACAGTATTCTCCTGAAGTATTCATGCCTTGGGTATGAGAGGAAACTCCTTGAATCAGTCACCATGCCTACAAACCTTCTCAGCAGACCAAGGGCTGAAAGGTCCCTGAGATGTTTCTCCATGCCGGTTTTCTGATCGAGGAACCACCAGGCTGCCCCATACTGAACCTTTGCTGCAGATGAGCCATCGTTGAAGTTGCCTGCCATGGTTATCATCATTTCGTTGTCGGCCGGGTTAAGGTTGTAAAGAATTGAGCGGGCAAGCTGGTCGCTGTCGTCAAGTGTTGCAAGGAACCTCGACATAAGGAGGGCATCCTGCGGGACTCCGATAGAATCCCATCCTGTGTCGGGTCCGAGTTTCCTGAACATCCTGAAGTTGTTGTTCCTCAATGCCCCTACGTGAAACTGCTGTGTCCATCCACGCAGGTGGTTCAGCCTGCAGACTCCCAGCATTGCGGCACATATGTATTTTTCGGTTTCCTCGGCAGAGAGAGCTTTTTCTTCGAGAAGCTTAGCGAAGATGTTATTTATTTCTGTGGCTGTAAATGTTGAATAATAGAATCTGTCAAGACCGTGATCTGACAGACGGCAGCCGTTGTCATGGAAGAACTGGTGCCTTTTGTCCATGGCCTCCATAAGCGACTCAAAATCCTTAATCATGATCCCGGAAGCAGCTGAGAGCCTTTCAATATATGCCCTGAATTTTACAGGATCTTCGGTTTTGACAATGTTATCGGGACGGAAAGTAGGGAGTATCTTAGTGTTGAAAGCGTTTTTAAGTTCACGGTGATGTACAAGGTCATCAGCCGGGTCGTCGGTGGTACAAACTATCTCAACATTCATCCTGCCGAGAAGGGATCTGATGCTGAACTCTTTGGTGTTAAGCATGGTAGATGCCTTTTCATATATCTGTCCGGCTGTCGAAGGCGAGAGCAGGTCAAAAATACCAAAATACCTTGCCAGCTCAAGATGGGTCCAGTGATATAGTGGATTCCCTGCAGTAGCAGGTACAGTCTCGGCCCATTTCATGAATTTTTCCCTGTCTGAGGCATCGCCTGTGCAATACTTTTCACTGACCCCATTGGTCCTCATGCCCCTCCACTTGTAATGATCCCCTTCAAGCCAGGCCTGACTGAGGTTTTCAAACTGACGGTCGCTTGCTATCATGGCAGGTGACAGATGACAGTGAAAGTCAATTACAGGCTGATTCTCTGAAAATTCATGGAAAAGCCTGACGGCTGTCTTGTTCCCAAGAAGAAAATCTTCGTTTATAAAGTGTCGCATGAGAGTATTGTTAAGTTGAAAATTCTTTAATTGAGACGACAAGATACTAAAAAATATAAAGTTGTATGGCTGTTGAAGCCCTGACAAATATTAAGTGATTTATAAACAACCCAGCGACCGGAAAACCTTTTATTGGGACAGGAATTTATTTGGTTTGACAGGTAAAGGTTGTACATTTGGTTTGGATTGATTTTTAAGGGTAGCCGGGAACCAAATATTTGCCTGCTTAAGATTTGTCAGGATGTTTCCGGATCATAGTTATTAATTATTCAGGAATTTATGAAAGCAGAACTTAGAAATGCCGTACATCCGGATGATTTTAAAAGTTATGGTACGGAAAAGATCAGAAAAGAGTTCCTTATCGAAAAAATATTTGAGAAGGACGAGATCATCGTTGTCTATTCAATGTACGACCGTTATATGGTAGGAGGGGTCATGCCCGTTTCAAAGGCACTTGAACTTGAAGCCACTGATGACCTGAAGGCATCATTTTTCCTTGAGCGCAGGGAGATGGGGATGATAAACGTCGGGGGACCGGCTGTCATCGAAACAGGAGATGGAGATTATCACCTGGAATTCAAGGAGGCACTGTACCTTGGAAAGGGCACGAAGAATGTGATCTTCAGGTCAGCTGATCAGGCAAACCCAGCAAAGCTGTATATCAACTCAGCTCCGGCCCACCATAAGTATCCTTCTGTGAAGGTGACACTTAAGGAAGCCGAAGTAGCAGTGCTCGGTAGTCCTGAGACTTCCAACCACCGCCGTATAAACAAGCTTCTTATAAACAGTGTACTCCCTACCTGTCAGCTGCAGATGGGAATGACAGAGTTACAGACGGGGAGCGTATGGAATACCATGCCTGTTCATACCCATAACAGGAGGATGGAGGCTTACTTTTACTTTGAGGTTCCTGAAAAACAGGCAGTCTGCCATTTCATGGGCGATCCGGATGAGACAAGGCATATCTGGATGACAAATGAACAGGCAGTCCTCTCGCCTTCATGGAGCATCCACAGTGCTGCCGGAACTTCAAGTTACACCTTTATCTGGGGAATGGCAGGTGAAAATCTCGACTATGGCGATATGGATGTAAGGCATCCTGATACCCTTAAGTAAAAACACAACCGTTTCCTTTACTTCAGCAGGTGATTCAATGTTACGGACAGGCCTGTGATGAAAGCGGCCGGTTCAGGGAATTACAATGATAATATTTTCAGAATAACAGTTATGAAGGAATTATTTGATCTGACAGGGAAAATAGCCCTGGTGACAGGAGGGACCCATGGAATAGGCCTTGCTTCAGCTTTGTTGCTGGCCAAAGCAGGCGCCCGGGTTTGTGTTAATGACATTGATGATGCCAAACTGGAATCATGCCGCCATATGTTTGCCGCAGCCGGTCAGGAAGTATACACCATCAATTTCAATGTGACCGACGAGAAAGATGTCGACAGAGGGATAAGCCTTATTGAGAAGGATATGGGTCCGGTAAATATACTTGTTAATAATGCAGGAATTATAAGGAGGGTGCCAATTCTGGAAATGAAAATTGAGGATTACAGGCTGGTTATTGATGTAGATCTTGTAGCTCCCCTGATAGTCTCGAAGAGAGTCGCTCCGTCGATGATTGCTTCAAGGGGAGGAAAGATAATAAATATGTGTTCAATGATGAGCGAATACGGCAGGAACAGTGTTTCAGCCTATGCCTCCGCAAAGGGTGGACTTAAGCTTCTTACCCGGAATATGACCTGCGAATGGGCAAAGTTTAATATTCAGATCAACGGTGTCGGACCAGGCTATATAGCTACATCCCAGACTGCTCCCATAAGGGAAAACGGTCATCCCTTCAATGATCTTGTTATGACCCGTACGCCGGCAGGCAGATGGGGTGAGCCCGAAGACGTTGCCAATGCTGTTCTGTTCCTGGCATCGCCGGCAAGTAATTTTGTAAACGGCCATATACTTTATGTTGACGGAGGTATACTGGCAAACTTCGGGTACGTCAAAGGCGAAAACGAAATCGTTTAGGAACCCTTTCCTTGCCTTAAAAAAACAGAGTCGTTGTTTTGGATTTTCTGACTAACCCTTTTTCCCGTCTTCATCAGAGACTTCTGGGCCTGCCATGTCATCGGGTTCTGGTCTGGCATAAAGGTCGTTGACACTGACACCTCCATTATCGTCTGAATAAGGTTCTACTTCAGCAGTTTTGGTACTTTGTTCACCAGCAAGAGCATTGAAGTAAAGAATTACGGCAAAAATTGAGAACAGGGGGAAGGTCAGGGCATTTACAGCAGCCGAAAGAACGAGATACAGAGGGTTCTTTGCCAGATCGGTAACCGGAGAAGCGATTTCCGGATCTGCCAGTATTTTAAGCAGACTCCCCGAGAAGGGAAGCAATACCAGTCCCGACAGAATTATTGAAACCACCAGGATCAATACCACGAAGACTGCCGTCCATCCGAAGTTGGACCAGAATCTCCTGTGTGAAAGGACAAGTGACCGGCTAATGGCATTTGCTATGCCCGGACCCTCGACAAGCAGAACCGGCAGGATAAAGAAATATATGGTGGCCAGGTACAGGGCAGCAAAGAGTACGCCTATTACAATTGCAAGCAAACCAACAGCCAGTGCAAAAGACCCGGCAAAGGCGAATAAAACCATTATAATGAGATAGGGTATGAAATATCTTAATGACCTCACAACGCTGCTCAAAATGCTGATTCCGCTATCGAGGGGGCTGTAAATCACATAGTAGTGAATTATTGTCGAGAACAGCAGGCTTACAAGGCTTATGATCACCATAGGACCTATATACTGCCGGAGCTTTTCAACCATCACTTCAGGATCGGAGATTCCCTGAAGTTCTCCCATGTCGATCATCCCTGAGATATATTGGGTAATCAGCGACATGACAAGTGACACAATAAACAGTACGATGAAGTTCTTTTTGTAAAAACTTAACATTGATGACATTGCGCTGTCGATATTATGAACCCTGTACAAGGGATGGGTACTGAAGCTATCCATGGAAGTGCTTTTAGAATTGGTTTCCAAAAATATAAATTTTATACTGAGGCAAGTCTTTATCCGGGTGTTAAAACTACGGCAGACCGGAAAAAAACTATTTTCCTTTTCTCCACTCTCTGAGTACATTTGAAAAAGGCAGGAGTGTTGTCCTTTTTCTTGGATTGAATATTCCTTCATTGACTTCCTTTACATCCTCTATTGTAAAGAAAGCTTTTGGGTTGAAACTCTTTATAAGTTCAAGGACTTTTTCAAGTTCCTGCCTGTGGACAATTGTATAGACCAGAAAGATCCTTTCCTTGGCTCCCTGGGCAGGAACCGATGTGGCTCCAAATCCCGATGTGTTGAGCATCTTGACAAGTTCAGGCCCTCTGTCGTCGGTGAATACCCTTATCATCTGGATTCCCATTGCCAGTTTCTCCTCTATTATCATACCAACAAAATTACCTGTAGCAAATCCTGCAGCATATGCTACATAGTTTATATAGTTGTCGAGGTTCTGCATTATCTTGCTGATAGCTATTATCCAGATAAGCACCTCGAAAAAACCCAGAATGGGAGCAATGCTCTTCTTGCCCTTTGATACGAAAATGATCCGCAAAGTCCCGATGGAGACGTCACAAATACGTGCAAGAAAGATCATTACCGGTATAATGACTAATGTAAAAAGGTCGGAGTTGAAAAATGTACTATCCATTTGAATCTGTTTTAGCTTTTAACAAATATAGGAATTGTGAAGTTTAAAAACACAGGCTTATGTCATGTGCGGCAATCACCCGGATGATTGAACCATTTCGGCTTATTGTTGTATATTTATAAAAAATAAAAGGAATGGGAAGGTTCAGGATTTTGATTGAATACGACGGAACAAGGTATTCGGGATGGCAGATGCAGAAGGGTTCGAAATCGGTTCAGGGGGAGATACTTGATGCATGCAGGGAACTGTTCGATGGACAGGAAATTGATGTTTTCGGTGCGGGTAGAACCGACAGCGGGGTGCATGCCACGGGGCAGACCGCACATCTGGAGGCTGATACGGATCTTGAACCACTGAGGATAAAATACGGCATCAACGACCGCCTTCCTTCAGATATTTCAATCAGGGATGTCGCAAGTGTTGAAAGCAGGTTTCATGCAAGGCATGATGCTGTTGCCAGGAGTTATGTATACCAGATAAGCAGAAGAAGGACTGCCCTGGCCAAGAAATATGTATGGTGGATCAAGGACAACCTTGATGTTTCAATGATGAATAAATGTGCTGAAAGGATGGTAGGCCTTAAGGATTTCAGGTCTTTTACCGACGACAAGCAGGAGCAGGGTTCAACGAAAACAGAGATAAAACATTGCCGTGTTACGGAGTCGGGCGACATGATACTTATCCATGTAATAGGATCCCATTTTCTCTGGAAACAGGTGCGTCGCATGACCGGCATCCTGGTTGAAGCAGGCAGGGGCAACATTTCATCTCATGATGTCGACAGTCTTTTCACGATGAAATCCGACCTTCCGGCAAAGTTTACCGCGCCTCCGAGCGGGCTGTTTCTTGAAAGGGTGTATTATGGGAATGAAGCTATAATTACTGATATTAAACCACTTATTAACCTCTAAATATAGCATATGAGAAGACGTGATTTTGTAAGAACGGCATCCCTGTCAATTTCTGCAATGGGTCTTTTCCCGGCCGGATTAAAGGGGATGAAAAGGGTCCCGGACCCTTTGAAACTTGAAAAGAGGTCTCTCGGAAAGACCGGTGTCATGTTATCTGTAATCGGCTTCGGGGGTATTGTGGTGATGGATGCCACCCCAGCAGCAGCGTCCGCGGCGGTAAGATCAGCCATTGATGCAGGGGTGAATTATTTCGATGTGGCCCCTTCATATGGTGATGCTGAAGTGAAGCTTGGACCTGCCCTGGAGCCTTACAGAAAGGATGTCTTTCTGGCGTGTAAGACGGGCCGTCGTACAAGGGATGAAGCCAGGGAAGAACTTGAGAAATCACTGGTTAATCTGAGAACCGGTCATTTTGATCTTTACCAGCACCATGCTGTGACAACCCTTGAAGAGGTCGACCAGATCCTTGGGCCCGGAGGATCCATGGAGACTTTTCTCGAGGCCAGGAAGGAAGGAAAGATAAAGTTCATCGGATTCTCGGCTCATTCCGTTGAAGCTGCTCTTGCCCTTATGACCCGGTTTGATTTCGACACTATACTGTTCCCTTTCAATTACGCTACCTGGTATGCAGGTAATTTCGGACCACAGGTGCTTGAAATGGCTCACAGTAAAAACATGGGCATACTGGCCCTGAAGGCTATGGCCAGGGGACCATGGACTGAGGGTGCGGATAAGACGGGATACCCCAAATGCTGGTATGAGCCCCTTACATCAGAGCCGGATATAGAAAAGGGTTTACGTTTTACCCTGTCGCATCCTGTAACGGCAGCAGTGCCTCCTGGTGAGGAGAAGCTGTTCAGGATGGCTCTGGGCATGGCTGACAGGCTGAAACCGCTTGACGACAGAGAGGTACTGGAGATTAAGGAGAAAGCTTTCCTGGGAGAGCCGCTTTTCAGGTACGGATCATGAAATGATTACATTCCTCAGTCAGCTGATCGACTGAGTGCTACCTTGATCCTGTTGTCGTAAATAAACCAGCAGGGATCATCACAGCTGTATTTGTCGTATTTGACACGGGGTACGGCTGAATCGACGGCTATGAAAGTCTTTCCATTGCGAAGATACCTTGCTGTGACCGTGTATTTCTTATTCAGCAAAACGGTCACGTATTCCTCTGTATAAGGGGTTATAAACGAAGAGTATATTACCTCATCTTCAAGGTTGCCTTCATAAATTACAACTTCGACCCTTTCGAAGCCGGCAGGTGATAGTTTAATAACAAGGTCAGCTTCTGCCGGTTCATAGGTCAGGCATTCATCGCACCTCACGATGACACCTGGCTTTTCACACGAAAAGATTAGCGTAATCAATAAAATTATAAACAGTATACCTGATTTCCCTGTCATTTGTCAATACCATTTAATAGTTTTTGCAGGGGCTTTTACTTTATCAAAGAAGAAGCTGAATGATACCCCGGCTCTTACCCACAACGGACTGTAATTGTAGTAACTGCTTTTTAAATAATCAACACCTGCAAAAAATGCAAGATCGTTAAGCGTCCATCTGATTCCAGCTTCCGGAATAATAACGAACTTATTCTCAGGGGTCAGCCAGGTTCCTTTCAGCTTGTTGCCGAAGCTGACTCCTGCCAGCAGGGTAGTGTTGAAAGAAAAGATTCCTGCCCTGTCGCTCTTTATAAAAATGAAGTCTTTGAACAGTCCGGCATATACAAGTGATCTCTTTTCCCTGTACTGGTATATGATGTCATCGCCTGAATCTATCATAATGCCTGAATACCATGGCTTGGTGTCCAGGCCGGCAATAATCCCGCCGTTAATCAAGGGTTCCCTGAAGCTTAGCCTCAGACCTGCATATAGATCATCCTGTGAGAATCTGGGCGAAAGAGTCAATGCCATCTGATCTATCCTGTGGCCGCCGGAACCTGAGAAACCGTATTGTTCAAGGAGTTCATAAATACCATTCCTGTTGTATTTCCGCGCTACTTCGTAAGGATTGACAGCCTCGTTCCCTCCTTCGGTCCATCGTTTGCCCTTTTCAGCAAGATATTTCACTGCTGCGGAAGCATCGGACCTTACTGCAAGACCAATGGCATCATAGTTGAAGTAGTTTTTCTCGTAGATATCCACACCTTTTTCAAGGAACATGTTCATTATAAGAGTGTCGCCGTTCTGGGCTGCTATCAGGAATGGAGTAAAGCCTTCATTGTCTCTTGCCTCAAGGTTAGCCCCGTTGCTTATAAGGAGTGATACCAGGTCGGGAAATCCCGACCATACGGCAGCCATAAGAGGGGTGGTTCCGTCAGCTGATTTATTGTCGGGAGAGGCAAAATAGTAAAGAAGCATGTCAGCCATCTGATACGCTCCGTAAATGGCAGCATAATGAAGGGGAGAGGCTCCTGACCGGTCAGTCTTGTCAATGTCGGCCCCTGCTCTGATAAGCATCTCTGCAATCCCGGTGTTAAACGACTTTACGGCAATCAGAAGAGCTGTCTCTGAGTTATAGGTTTCTGCATCCGTTTCAGGTTTAAACGACAAGATGGTACTTACAGCATCGGGGTGCCTGTTCGATACGGCAAGAATAAGTGGTGTCGCTCCTTCAAAGGTCGAGGTATTTACATCGGCACCCCTGTTTATGAGCCTTTCTATCTCGGAAGGATACCCCTTTTGTGCGGCAATAAGCAGGTTGTATTCGAGATAGTCGCTGTAGTACGAAGGAAGATAGTCGGATGTGTCAATCTCTGAAACCTGCGAATTCCCCCGGGCAGAAAAGCAGATTATCAGTAGTACTGCAAAAAGCCTGATTAATAAAATCCTCAGTGACAACATGGTTGCAAAGTTAATTCTTTAGTTTTCTTTACATGGTGAAATAAAAGGGAAATAATTACAATTATTAACATTTTTTGTAGTTATTGTTAGTAAATTTGAAGTTGTGAAAGTGAATACTTTTTAATTTTGCAGTCAAAGTATTTTTATTTGGGTTTTCTTAAGAAAATATCACTTGTATTACTGCTTGTCATTGCATCAAGGTATAATCCGGGTGCAAGGGAAAGTACTGATCCGGTATCCGAAAAACTTGTACCGGGCAATGTAAGGCTTACCAACTCCACCTGCGATACATGCGACTATGGTGAGTTTGACAGGGCTTTCGGATCGTTTCTTCGGACATGGAACATTGCTGGTGCATCTGTTGCGGTTTCTGATGGGGGACGCCTGGTTCTGGCAAGGGGTTATGGTCTGGCTGATACGGCCGACTCAGTAAGGGTTGAACCCTATCACAGGTTCAGGGTTGCCAGTATTTCGAAGCTCGTCACGGCGGTTGCCGTTATGAAACTATGTGAGGAAGGGAAGTTATCGCCCGATGACAGGGTTTTCGGTGCTGAGGGGATACTTGACGGTCCGGAGTTTTCAGAACCAAAGGATAAAAGGGCTTTTAACATTACCGTGACTCACCTTCTGAATCATGAAGGTGGATGGTCTCAGCGTTATGGTGACCAGATGTTCATGCCTCATGTTGTTGCAGAGGCAATGGGAGTGCCGACACCGGTAAGTACCCAGACCATAGTAAGATTTGCACTAAGCAAGAACCTGCATTTCACCCCGGGACAGGGCCGTTCCTATTCGAACCTTGGATACAGCATTCTGGGACTGGTTGTTGAGAAGGTCAGCGGGATGGGATACGAGGAATATTGCATTAAGAACATTCTTGAACCACTGGGGATCTATGATATGATTCTGGCAAAAAATCTGCCCGAAGATAAGGCCCCATACGAGGTTACCTATTATGAACCTTCTGATATAAGGCTGAAACAATCTATCTACAATAAAGAGGAACTGGCTTCCCCGTGTTATGGTGGAAACGATATAGAGGCCCTCGGAGGCGCAGGTGCCTGGCTGGCAACTGCCCCTGATCTCATGCGTCTGCTTCTGGCTGTTGATGGCTTTGACTCGAGGGCTGATATACTTAGCAATGAGACCATTGGTTTTATGACAGATCCCCTGAATGGGGTTTCACCTGTCGGCTGGAAGACTACAAATTACAGAGGAGACTGGTGCAGGACAGGATCTTTCCCGGGAAGCGCGGGTATGATGAAACGACAGGCCGACGGAAAAGCATGGGTTGTTCTCTTTAACTCAAGCTCGTGGAACGGTCCGGTAATAAATACCTATCTTAATACTATGATGTCGCGCACCCTTTCAAGGGCCGGATCACTGCCTGAGAACGACTTTTTTGCCTTGTCACTGCCCGTCCCGCTTAAAGAAAACCTGGCACAGCATCTGCCTTAAACAATAATCATATGTGTTTCTCTGTCAATGTGAATCTGGTTAGGGAGGAGCTTGAAGAGAGATTCGGGATTCCCTTCCCCGACAAGGACAAGTACCAGCCCAGTTACTATTATCATGCTTTCTCCCTGCCCCGGTTGCCAGCTGTATGTGCGGGCGAAAGTGAGAAGATCACGCTTCTAAGGTGGGGCCTTATACCATCGTGGACCAGGTCGAGGACAGAAGCTGAAGAGATAAGATTCAAAACTTTTAACGCAAGAGCTGAGACTGCATCATCAAAGCCCTCTTTCGCATCCGCCTTCAGAAACGGAAGATGTCTCATTCCTGTCAGGGGATTCTTTGAATGGCAGCATACTGCAGGAGCAAAGATACCATGGTATATATATCATTCGACAGAACAGGTCTTTTCACTGGCCGGACTATGGGACAGATGGACAGATAGTTCCACTGGTGAGATCTTCAGTACTTTTTCGATTATTACCACTGAAGCCAATGACCTGATGGCTGAGATTCATAATTCAAAAAAAAGAATGCCGGTCGTACTGGGAAGGAATGAGGAGCAGATATGGATTTCACCTGAATCTTCGGAGGAGGAAGCAGGCTCGGTACTCAGACCCTGCAGGTCAGAACTTCTGAAAGCCCATACCATAAGTAATCTGATTAACAACAGGAATGCTGACCGGAATACACCCGAAGTAATTAAACCTTTTATCAGGCAGACGGGAACCCTTTTCTGAATACCAAAAAGCTTATTGGGTGCCTGAAGGTCTGATTGTATGGATCAGAGTAAAAAGTCGGTGAGACCTTTACTGGGCAACGAAATGGTAGGTCAGCGTCCCTCTCTGGATTTTCGGGGCGTTGATATCTGAGTTGAACCGTGATATCAGTGCGGTATTAACAGCAGTCTCAATAAGGCATTCATCTCCCGTGGTGCTCTGGGCACCGATTATCTGGGCTTTTTCAACCATGCCTCTCTGATTGACTTCTATTGCGAGTGTCACCTTACCCGAGCCCTGGCATTTGTATACAGGAATTGGCAGATAAGTGTGGTACCTGTTGTCAAGGTCATAGTAAATTCTGGTAGGTCCCTGGTAATCAGCTGCCATCTTCTGCGACTCAGTGGCATCCTCTTCTTCAGATATGCTTTCTTCAGGGAAGTCTGCTTCCTCACCTTCGTCCTGTTGCTGACTCCTGTTCCTCCATTCATCAATGTAATTTTCGCGGCCAAGCTGTCCGTTCTCTATAAGCTCCTCTTTTACTTTGTCAATGTAGTCTTCGGGGTCTATCTTCTCTTCCGGCCGGTTGGCCAGGTTCCGGGCTATATTAAGCATTTCCTGATTGTCGCGGAGGACATTCTCGATGGTCGTGGCCGGAAGTTCAATAATCCTTTCTTCTTCAGGTAAAGGTTCTTCGATAGCCACAATCTCAATTTCAAATTCCTCCTTAAGATCATCTTTGATAGAAGAGATGCGGAACGACATAAAGATTATACCTGCAATAAGATGTATTATTACAGTTCCCAGAATCCCGACAATCCTTCCTTCGTAATTTTTCATCATCCTTTGGGTTTCCTTTTCCTGGTTTTGTTTTTTACAGGTTTACTGTAATCCTGGTTCTTAAGTAGTCCGTTCTTAACTTCGGAGAAGAATTTAGCCCAGGCAAGGGGATTCAGGAGGTTGTTGAAGGGATACTGGTTCCTTGTTGCCAGAGCGCTGAAATTCTGCTCCATGGCATATCT
>CAZXSW010000015.1:0-14215 GCA_964642615.1 uncultured Rikenellaceae bacterium
CGGCAATTTTCACTATGTAGAATATCTATTAAGGACAGTCACACTCCCCTGAGTAGTGCGGCGCCGGAAGGCGCCTTTTTCTGCATCCTGAATACTACCTTATAATGATAGTCACACTTACATAGTATGCCGGCGCCGTAAGGCGCCATATTTTGTCATCCAGACACTATTCAATTCAACCCTTTCAGGGCTGATTAACAGGAGGGCAGCCATCACCCCGGGCTGTCGGCCCGGGGTTATTAATATCGGGCACGCTTCGCGGGCCGGCAATTTTCACTATGTAGAATATCTATTAAGGACAGTCACACTCCCCTGAGTAGTGCGGCGCCGGAAGGCGCCTTTTTCTGCATCCTGAATACTACCTTATAATGATAGTCACACTTACATAGTATGCCGGCGCCGTAAGGCGCCATATTTTGTCATCCAGACACTATCTCTGACAGAGTCAATTCCGGGACTTCGCGAAAGTGTGAGATTCAGAAGGGGGCAAGGGGTGGAGAACAGGGATCAGGGAGAGCCTTCCCGAGGTCTCGGGATCAACTTCCCGCGTTCGCGGGACTCGTCGACACCCCTTTTTTTCGCCCCTTGCTCCTTGCCCCCTGCCCTCTGCTGAATCTCACGCCTTTTCTTCACGCCTCACACCTATTTTTATCTTTTCATTATGAATGTTAATTTTTTCCAAATAATTCAAAAATGTTTGCATTGAAATACCTGCATTTAATTAAAAAGTATATTTTTGCTCCCTGAATTGAAAAGAGATGATAAAAGGTATAAAAAAGACATTCTGGCTTATGAGACACCCAAACGGCAGGTCTGCATAATCAGTATATGAACTTTTTATCCTGAAAATATGACAGACCTGCAGAAGATGCAGGTTTTTTTGTAACCAACAAACTGAAGCTGAAGATGAAACCCATAAGTGATGAATACTCAAACACGCATGTATATAGGTTATATACCTATGGGTTACATCAGACCATTAAAATCAAAATTATTTTATGATGAAACCCACATGTATTGCAGACACAAACACGTATGTATATAATTTTCAGACATGTGGGTTACATCAGACCATTAAAATTAAAATTATATACTGATGAAAATTATGAAATTCGGCGGAACTTCGGTAGGAAGTCCCGCCAGGATGAGGAACCTGATCACTCTTATTAATGACGGTGAGAAAAAGATAGTTGTGCTTTCTGCCATGTCGGGGACAACAAACGCCCTGGTTGGAATAGCAGATCTGCTTTATGCCAACAAACCCGCCGAGGCTTCACAGAAAATTGAGGAACTGAGATCAAAATATCACCAGGTAATCGGGGAACTGTTCAAAACAGATGAGTTCAGACAGAAGGGCCTCGACCTTGTTAATTCACATTTCGACCACGTAAGCAACTTCACCCTTACAGCCTTTACAGTGCTTCACGAGAAATCAATACTGGCCCAGGGTGAGCTTATCTCTACGGCACTTTTCCATCTTCTCCTTCAGGAAGAGAAGATCAGGTCGGTGCTTCTGCCGGCCCTTAACTTCATGCGCATAGATAAGGATAACGAACCCGACGCCTTCTACATAGCCGAGAACCTCGAAAGGGAACTCGCCAGATTTCCTGATGAAGAAATAATAATAACCCAGGGATTCATCTGCCGGAATGCCTTCGGAGAGATAGATAACCTTAAGCGTGGGGGAAGCGACTTTACCGCATCACTTCTCGGCGCCGCAGTCAACGCTTCTGAGATTCAGATCTGGACCGACATAAACGGATTCCATAACAACGACCCCAGATACGTCGATAACACCAGGGTTATAAGAGAACTCTCATTTGACGAAGCAGCTGAGCTTGCCTATTTCGGAGCCAAGATACTTCATCCTTCAAGCGTGAACCCGGCAAGGATGAAAAACATCCCGGTCAGGCTCAAAAACACTATGGAGCCTGAGGATGTAGGAACCCTTATTACTTCAAAATGCGTGTTCGAAGACTATAAGGCCGTGGCTGCCAAAGACGGCATAACTGCAGTGAGAATCAGATCGGACCGTATGCTGATGGCCTACGGTTTCCTGAGAAAAGTCTTCGAGATATTTGAAGCTTACAAAACACCCATCGACATGATAACAACGTCGGAGGTATCGCTTTCACTCACAATCGACAACTCAAAATCGCTCGACAGCATACTTAAAGAGCTCAGGGAATTCGGAAGCGTTGAAATCGAAGAGGACCAGACCATCATATGCGTTGTCGGTGACTTCAGACCTGATCGCACAGGTTCAGCTCCCGAGATCTTCGAGGCTCTCGACTCTATTCATCTGAAGATGATCTCTTACGGAGGAAGTCCCCATAGCATCTCACTGCTGATAGATACTAAAGACAAGATAGAGTCGCTCAGATTATTAAGCAAACACCTGTTTCCTGAAGAAAAATGATAACAAAAGAAATTATTTCAAGGTTCCGGGATCTAAGTACTCCCTTTTACTACTACGACCTCGATGTGCTTCACCAGACACTGAAGCTTGTAAGTGAGGAATCTGCCCGAACAGGTTTCCGGGTTCACTATGCAATCAAGGCAAATCCCAACCCCCGGCTGCTTAAGATTATTGCATCGTACGGCATTGGTGCCGATTGCGTTAGTGGCAATGAGATAGCAAGCGCACTGGATGCAGGTATTGATCCATCCATGATAGTGTTTGCGGGGGTAGGAAAAACGGACAAGGACATAAGGTTTGCCCTTAAAAACAACATATATTGTTTCAACTGTGAGTCGATACCCGAAATAGAGGTCATCAACCAGCTTGCAGCTGAAGAGAAAATGACAGCCGACATTGCCCTCAGGATAAATCCCTACGTCGAAGCCTATACTCATAAATACATAACAACAGGTATAGAAGAGAGCAAATTCGGCATAAACACATGGGAACTCGAAGAAGTGCTTGCCAACCTTGATAAAATGGATAATGTGAATCTGATGGGTATCCATTTCCATATAGGATCGCAGATTACCAAAATGCCCGTTTTTCTCAACCTTTCAACAAAGGTAAATGAGCTGCAGGAATGGTTTGCATCAAGGAATGTGACACTTAAGATGATCAACGTGGGCGGCGGACTAGGAATTGACTATGATAATCCCTCTGCAATGCCTGACTTCAGCGAATATTTCAGCCTTATAAGCAAGTTTGTCAACCTCAGGCCAGGACAGCAACTGCATTCGGAGCCAGGCCGTTCTATCGTGGGACAGTGCGGCACTCTGATCTCAAAGGTGCTGTATGTTAAGAAAGGCAGCAAGACTCAGTTTGCAATAATCGATGCAGGTATGAACGACCTCATACGACCGGCATTATACCAGGCCCATCATAAGATTGAAAACCTTAGCTCTGACGGACCCTCGTCAAACTATGATGTTGTAGGTCCTGTGTGTGAATCAGCCGATGTATTCGGGAAGTTTATCGAGCTGCCTCATACTGAACGCGGTGACATTATTGCAATCAGATCGGCCGGAGCCTATGGCGAGGCTATGGCTTCGAGGTACAACCTGAGGGACCTCCCCGGCGTTGTCTTTTCGGATGAGATTCAGTGATCCTGGTTAAGGGATTCAGGGTTTACCTGTTGAACAATCCAAGACCATAGAGGAATACCATTGCTATGGCAACCGGAGCGATGAACTTAAGCAGGAACATCAGTACCGGAATATAACCGCCTTTGAGCGTGCCGTCACTTGTAAGCTGGTTCCTGGTTTTTTCCCTGCTGAAGAACCATCCTGTAAAAAGGACTATAAAAAGGCCCCCGACAGGCAGCATTATATTGGATGTAAGGTATTCGAGCATTCCGAAGATGTTCTTCCCTCCTATCCTAAAAGTATCGAGGGGTCCGAAAGAATATACTGTAAAAATACCCAGAACAGATACTGCCGAAGTAGAGGCTATTGTTGCCATTTTCCTGGAAAGATTAAGCTCTTCGGTCATCCATGCAACGATTACCTCAAGTACTGAAATAGTTGATGTGAGGGCTGCAAGTGAAAGGAGAAGGAAAAAAAGTGTTCCGAAGACCTGACCAAATGGCATCCTGTCAAAAATTCCCGGAAGGATTATAAAGACAAGACCCTCTCCCGAAGCCGGGGAACCGCCAAGTGCAAACACAGCAGGGAAAATAGCCATACCAGCAAGTATGGCAATGGATATATCAGCAATGACTACAAAAAGAGAAGCCTTGGCAAGGTTCTCTCGTGAACTTATATATGATCCGTATGTTATCAGAGTCCCCATACCTATACTGAGCGAGAAGAAAGCCTGGCCCAGAGCCTGGAGAATTACTTTCGGTGTTATCTTGCTGAAGTCGGGACTGAAGAGGAAGTTAAAGCCTTTGCGGGCCCCGTCGAGGGTCAGTGCCCTTACGCACAGAAGGATAAGGATTACGAACAGGACCGGCATAAGGATTTTGGTATATTTCTCTATACCTTTTGTGACACCGGCAATGATTATAAGTGCCGTGAATACCATAAAAACAAGGAACCAGATCAGGGGTCTGAACGAACCCCTGAGAAAATCATTGTACATAAGGGTCAGTTCACTATCGTTTTTGCCGGCAAGATTGCCTGTTACAGTCTGGTAGAAATACTCAAGGGTCCAGCCGGCAACAGTGGTATAAAAGGCCAGTATCATAAAGGCGGCAACCACACCCATCAGCCCAACAAGATACCACCGCTTTCCGGGAGCAAGTGTCTTGAAAGCCCCGTAGGGATTTTTCCTCGCGGCACGTCCGATGATGAATTCTGAAGTCATCACGGGTATTCCGACTGCAAAGGCAATTATCAGGTAAACGAACAGGAAGGCTGCACCGCCATTTTCTCCTGTCAGATAAGGGAATCTCCATATGTTGCCAAGCCCCACTGCCGACCCGGCAACAGCTGCAATTACAGCAAAACGGCTTGAGAAATTCTCACGAACACCGGCTGACTTTTCTTCCATCTTAAATAATAATGTTTTTGATCAGGGTTCTTGTCAGTGATCTCTATTATATTTGTAGAAACAGAGCCGAAGATAATAAACGCTTTTCTATTTTGGCTGGTCTCCGGATATTTTATGCACTCCTTATCAAAAAGCGCATTTGCATAATAGTGACAATAAATACAAAAAACCTGATATCATGAAGAGACTGTTAATCCCCCTGTTAATCCTTTTTCTGGCATCCTGTTCGCCATTGGCAAAATACAGCCAGCTGCCCGAGGTAAAGGCCTGGGAACCGGAGATTGAAAAGTTTGAACAGCTTGATATAGCAAAGTCGTATCCCTCTGATGCGGTAATGTTTGCGGGCAGTTCATGTATCAGACTTTGGTCGGCGATAGGAAGCGATATGCTTCCCTATCCTGTTATCCAGCGTGGTTACGGTGGTGCAAAGCTAACTGACTTTACCGTATACGCTCCCAGAATCATTTTCCCTCACCCCTGCCGGGCCATTGTTCTTTACATAGGCAACGATATAAGCGGGGCATCCGGAGACAAGAGTCCTTCCGATGTAGCTTCACTGTTTAAAACACTCCTTCTGACAATAAGAAAGGAGTTCCCGAAAACCCCTGTGTTCTGGGTTGCAATTACCCCTACTCCTGCCAGATGGCATGTATGGCCCGAAATCGAACAGGCAAACCAGATGATAAGCAAGGTTTGCGAAGGTTTCTACAATACATATTTTATTCCGACAGACCACATATTCCTTACTACATCGGGAATGCCAAAGACTGAGTTTTTCCAGGAGGACAACCTTCATCTCAACCCCGATGGTTATAAGGCATTATCAGGAATAATAAAAAATGAACTCAACCGGGTTCTGACCAGGTAAAAAGATATATTAACACCGGATAATAACCGGAAAGGCCGCATTTTCAAACTGAAATGCGGCCTTCATTATTCCCCTGCCCTGCTCATTTTACTTTGATGCTCCGGAGCCATAGCTGCTTCCAGCCCGTTGTGTCAGTAGCAGCAAATTCTGTCATTTCCGGACTATATTTCCTTTCAAGCTTTTTTATAACTGTCTTACGTTCATTCCGGTCCTCCCCCTTGGCATGGTCCACATAGTCGACATAGGCTGTAAACCTGTTTATCCTGTTGGGAATTACCTCCGGGGTACGGATAAAACCTATATTATCGAGCTTAAGGGAATAGTTATCGTGATTCTCCTCCCAGATATCTGCATACCAGACATAGGGCCCAAGGCCTGAAAAGACAATGAAGCCATCATTATCAGTAAGGCCTTCCGCCTCAAGGCCGGTTTCCTCTTCCCAGTCAGGGAGTGATGGATAGAGCCTTACACTTGCACCTGCAACGGGATATTTTTCAATATACTCAAGCACTTTTATCTCAAGCAGGGTCGGGATCTTAACCTCTATTGTCATAAAGGCTTCGTCAGTATAACCATTATCCGACCAGACCTTCAGCTTAACCTCGTAAACCCCTGAAGCATTGAAAGAATGTGCCGGATTGGGTTCTTCTGAAATATAGCCATCACCAAAATCCCAGCTGAACCTGACTGCATTTTCAGATTCGTTATTGAAATAAACAACCTCTCCTACAACCGGATCACCGGGAGTAGCAGAGAAATATGCCTCAGGATCCAATTCACATGAACTGAGAAGAAAAGGCAGAAGCAACAGAAGATAGATAAGCTTTTTCATTTTATCGGAGTTTTATACTATAAATTCAAATAGTGTGCCATCTAATAGTCGGATTTTAAAAGAAAACGCTGCATGGTTCAAAAAAAATCCACTTAAAAAAGCAGGATTTTGCTAATCGCCAAGCTTAATAAAAAGAGACGAAGCGGAAATCAACCGGAAAGATGCCCTAAAAACCTTTACAGGCGCTCATACTCAACAAATATTGACACATCCTATTGTAAAAACGATTATCTTTGCACTCCAAAATAACAGAAGTCACAACACATGATTACTATAACATTTCCTGACGGATCCGCTAGGGAATATGAAAGCGGAATAAGCGGTCTGGAGGTTGCTGAGAGCATCAGTCCCAGGCTGGCAAAAGAAGTATATGCTGCAACCATCAATGGTGAGGTACGCGATCTCTCACGCCCTATAAACGAAAATGCCTCTGTAAGGTTCCATAAATGGGATGACGGAGAGGCAAAGCATGCATTCTGGCACTCTTCGGCTCACCTTATGGCTGAAGCCCTGGAGGCGGTCTTCCCCGGAATTAAATTCGGAATCGGTCCCGCCATCGAAAACGGCTTCTACTATGATGTCGATCCCGGTGAAGGTAAGGTTATAACCGAAGCCGACCTTGCTAAGGTTGAAGAAAAGATGAAGGAGCTTGCTGCTGCCAACCTGGTATACAAAAGGCGCGATGTAAGCAAGAAGGAAGCCATGGAATTCTTTTCGATGAAGGGCGACGAGTATAAGACCGAACTGATATCTGAACTTGAGGATGGTACCATATCCCTTTACACCCAGGGTAACTTCACAGATCTCTGCCGCGGCCCGCACCTTCCTTCGACTGAACCAATAAAGGCTATCAAGCTGCTCAGTCTTGCAGGAGCTTACTGGAGAGGTGATGAGAAGCACAAGATGCTTACAAGGATCTACGGTATAACATATCCCAGGCAGAAGATGCTTGACGAATACCTGCAGTTCCTTGAGGAAGCAAAAAAAAGAGATCACAGGAAAATAGGCAAAGAGCTCGAACTATTCACTTTCTCACCGAAGGTGGGTATGGGGCTCCCCCTCTGGATGCCGAAAGGTTCAGATGTGCGCCAGGCTCTTATTTCGTTCCTTACGGGAGTATTGAAAAAAAGAGGATATAAGATTGTCACGACACCCCATATTGGCAACGTCAATCTCTACAAGACATCAGGGCATTTTGAGAAGTACGGGGCCGACTCGTTCCAGCCTATCTCCACGCCCCAGGAAGGTGAACAGTTCATGCTCAAACCCATGAACTGTCCGCATCATTGCGAGATATATAACGCCACTCCTCATTCTTACAAGGACCTCCCTCTGAGGATGGCTGAATTCGGGACTGTGTACAGGTATGAACAAAGCGGTGAGCTGCATGGACTTACAAGGGTAAGAAGCTTTACCCAGGATGATGCCCACCACTTCTGCCGTCACGACCAGTTACGGGAAGAGTTCAAAAGCATTATTGAGCTTATACTTTACGTATTCAAAATATTGAATTTCAATGATTTCTCCGCTCAGATCTCGCTTCGCGATCCTGAGAACAAGCAGAAATACATTGGTTCGGAGGAAAACTGGGAGAGGGCTGAAAGAGATATCATTGAAGCTGCGGGCGAGATGAACCTGAATACTACAATTGTTCCTGGCGAGGCTGCCTTCTATGGTCCGAAGCTCGACTTTATGGTTAAGGATGCCATTGGAAGAAAATGGCAGCTGGGCACTATCCAGGTCGATTACAACCTCCCCGACAGGTTCGACCTCACATATAACGGCAGTGATAACCAGAAGCACAGGCCCGTTATGATACACAGAACCATCTTCGGTTCGCTTGAGAGGTTTGTTGCTGTACTCATAGAGAACACCTCAGGGAAATTTCCCCTCTGGCTGGCTCCCGAGAAAGCAATTGTTCTTCCCATCAGCGAAAAATTCAATGATTATGCACTAAAAGTTTTGGAAATTCTAAATAATTCCGATATTTGCACGTTAATTGACGACCGGAGTGAAAAGATAGGTAAGAAGATAAGGGATAATGAATTAAAGAGGATTCCCTACCTTCTTGTTATAGGAGAAAAGGAAGTCGGGAACGGTACAATTGCTGTCAGGAAGCAGGGTGAAGGTGATAAAGGGGCAATGAAAGTTGAAGAATTTATAGATTTCATTAAATCTGAAATAGCAAAAGAAGTTGCATTTTAAATGAGATTTAAGAGTAAATTCAGTATTAACGAAAAATAGGAGGAAATAGCTATAAGCGGACCCATAAGGCGAAGCCCAGGCAGGGTAACCCAGCCGGCTCACAAAATAAACAACAGGATCACTGCCAGAGTGGTCAGGGTTGTTGGTGAAGAAGTTGAAGCAGAGGTAATGAGTGTTCAGGATGCTCTCAGACTGGCAGACAAGCTGGAACTCGATCTGGTTGAAATTTCTCCGAATGCAGATCCCCCTGTATGCAGAATTGTTGATTATCAGAAATTTCTTTATCAGCAGAAGAAGAAGCAGAAAGAGATAAAGGCAAAAGTTGCCAGAATCGTTGTTAAAGAGATAAGGTTTGGTCCGAATACTGATGAGCACGACTACAACTTCAAGCTCAGGCACGCTATTAAATTCCTCGAAGAAGGAGCAAAAGTGAGGGCTTATGTGTTCTTTAAAGGCCGGTCCATACTTTTCAAGGAGCAGGGAGAAGTTCTCCTGCTTCGTTTTGCAAACGACCTCGAAGAATATGGAAAAGTGGAACAGTTGCCAAGGCTTGAGGGAAAAAGAATGATCATCTCCTTTTCACCGAAAAAGAAGAAATAGTTTTTTAACATATATTTTACAGAAGGAAAATGCCAAAGATGAAAACGAATCCGGGAGCAAAGAAGAGATTCTCTCTGACCGGAACTGGAAAGATCAAACGCAAGCATGCTTTCAAGAGTCACATCCTGACCAAAAAGGCGACCAAGAGAAAAAGAAACCTGTCGTACTTTGGCCTGGTTAACAAAGCAGACCTGAAGAACGTCAAGCTTCTTCTTGCAAGCAAATAAGCGTTGATTTACTATTTATTTAAAGAAGTATTAACCGGGTGCCCAGCAGCTAAGAGTCCTCAGGGAACGCTGACATCCAAAAAGAACAAACAATGCCAAGATCAGTAAATGCAGTGGCCTCAAGGGCCAGAAGGAAAAAGGTTCTCAAACAGACAAAAGGGAACTTCCTCTCAAGAAAAAATGTTATCACAGTTGCAAAAAACACCCTCGACAAGGGTCTTGCTTATGCATACCGTGACAGGAAGAAGAAAAAAGGAGCATTCAGGTCACTCTGGATACAGAGGATCAATGCAGGTGTACGTCAGTACGACATGAGTTATTCGGAGTTTATTGGCAAGATAGAGAAAAAAGGGATCTCCCTCAACAGGAAAACCCTTGCCGACCTGGCTATGAATCATCCCGAAGCTTTCAAGGCAATAGTTGATAAAGTAAAATAACAAGCCATAACAAAAAGACAAGCCGTCGATGGTAATTCCCGCGACGGCTTTTTTTATAAGAAAAGGGAGAGCCCGAAAGTTTTCCCTTTTCTCTTTATTATAGAATAAGAGCTGTTAACGAATCTTCATAAACAGGCGTTCGAACCTGATCTTTCTGAAGCCCTCTGCTTCTTTGTCAATTGACAGCCAGATGAATTTCGGTTTTCCTACTATATGGTCCTCGGGTACAAATCCCCAGTATCTCGAATCAGCCGAATTATGGCGGTTGTCGCCCATCATCCAGTAGTAGTCCATCTTAAAGGTATAGCTGGCGGCAGGCTCCCCGTTGATATAAATGGTAGCTCCATCAATCCTGAGATCGTTTTCCTCATATACATCAATTATTCTTTCATAAAGGCAGATATTAGAGGTGTCAATCGTGACAACCTCCCCTTTTCTGGGTATCCACAGAGGACCAAAATTATCCTCGTTCCATTTAAGTGACGTTTTATACGGGAAAATATGGGGAGCATACTCTCCCTGCCTTGCATACATAGCGGTAACCTCATTCACATTTGCAAACCTCGCGATGGCTTCCGAATTTTCCCTCGTAAGGGGAAGAAGATAGGCTGAACCGGAGATCATCGACTGATCGGATCTTGAAATTTTAAGCCTTTCGAATGCTTTCGGATTTATTGATGTGCCATTGGTCCCGACAACATATGTAGTCTGCTGGGTATTGTTCTCAGGAATAAGCTTTCCGTTCACATATACCGAACCGGCTTTTATAAGAACCGTATCCCCTGGAATTCCGATACACCTCTTTACATAATTATCCCTTCGGTCGACCGGTCTGTATATTATAGTATAACTATCATGAACTTCCTTTCGTGCTGCTGCCAGATAATAATCCTGTGAAAACCGTACCCTCCCGCTGAACGAATCCCGGTCCTCAAGGGCCCTGGCTGCCCTCCTTACAATCTCATAATAACTTGTTACCTGGTCCTCAACGGCAACAGTATCCCCTGCCGGGAAGTTGAAAACAATGGCATCATTGTTCCTGACCTTGCCAAATCCGCCCAGACGCTTATAGGGCCATGTAACAATTTCAGACCACGACTTACCCTTTGTAAGGGGCATGGTATGCTGGGTAAAAGGAAAAGCAACAGGGGTATTGGGCATCCTGGGTCCGTAAGCTATCTTACTCACAAAGAGATGATCTCCAATAAGCAATGATTTTTCCATGGAGCCTGTTGGTATCCTGTAGTTCTGAAAAAGAAAAATGTTGATAAGGGTAACGGCTATCACTGCAAAAATCAGGGCATCGAGCCACTCGATAAAAGCACTGTTGTTACCGTCGCGCCTTTTCCAGAAAGCCCAGTTAACCTTTTCATATATATATATATCATATATTATTACCAGTCCTGCAAGCAGCCAGTAATTACCTATCCATACAACAACGAGGGTATACAGGACAGCCGCGATGGCAAACCTGATGTTTTTGACTGTCAATAATTTCCTCATACACTTATTATTTTTGAAGGGTAAAAGTACATATTATAATCAGAAACCGAGAACATCATTCATTGCGTATATACCTTTCCTGCTATATATATACTCAGCGGCAACTACAGCACCCAGCGCGAGTCCTTTCCGGTTTTTTGCCTCGTGTTTAAGACTTATTGAATCGATTTCCGAATCCCACACGATGGTATGGGTACCGGGCACGTCCCCCTCACGTACCGACTCTATGGGAACTGCCTTGGTCCCGGCCTGAGGCTTAAAAGCCCATCCGTCGTATGAGGGATGGTTTTCTGATATGCCTGAAGCCAGGGTTATTGCCGTACCGCTCGGAGCGTCAAGTTTTTTTGTATGGTGTATCTCTTCTATGCTTACCTTGTATTCCCTGACACCGGCCATAAGCCTTGCAAGCTCACTGTTGAGCCTGAAAAGGATGTTAACTCCTATGCTGAAATTTGTCGAATGGATAAAAGAGGTTCCCTTTTCGAGGCAGACTGCCCTGGCCTCATCCAGCCTGTCTATCCATCCCGTCGTTCCCGATACTACAGGAGTCCCGGCCTCAAGACATCTGATGACATTCTCAAATGCCACATCAGGCTGCGAGAACTCAATCACAACATCAGCCTTAGCCAGATTGACCGCATCCAGATCAGATGCATTATCCTTATCAACAATAAGTACGATGGAATGTCCCCTCGAAAGGGCCACATTTTCTATCTCATGACCCATCCTGCCATATCCTACAAGTGCAATATTCATTTTTACCAAGTTTCTGCGAAATTATCCTTTTTAACCTTTTTTAAAGCATAAGAAACAGTTAATTTTCTTAACAATAAGTTAAATTGAAGTATAAATCAACGGTAGCCTGTCATATTCCGTTAAAGACTTACAGAACCGGGCAGATACTTTTGCTCCATGTAAGCTGACTGATCATTACTGTTACAAACTTTCGGCAGGAAGTGGGGTTTACAGTTCGAAAAAAAGACATCAATCCTTTATAATAACTCCAGATCTTCCTCAGAAATATCGGAGAGACCTGCCAGTATCCTTAAAGCCTCATCCCTGTTGCTTCCGCAGAATTCAGGTTCGGGTTTGAAAAGGTTACATACCTCAGGTCTTGAGGGATCATTGAATAGCCTGCATCTGTTTTCATCATCCAGATGAATACACCTGACTCCGGCAGGCTTGCCTCCGGGCATGCCCGGGATAAAGGAGGATATTGACAGTGCTATGCAACAGGCACCACAACCAGGTCTGCATTCCATGAAATAAAGATAAATTATTTACAGGAAATACAAAACCCGCAACTGCGGTCAGGGAAAGCAAGCATCTACGCATTTCCTTTAAGTAATCATGAAAGTACGTTGTTAGCCAGGGGGCCTGAACAGAGAAATTTTGCTTAATTTTGGAGCTCATGAATAAAATGAGGATAGATATAATCACTGCCGTTCCGGATCTCCTGCAGAGTCCCCTCGACTATTCCATTGTCAGAAGGGCCAGGGACAAGGGACTTGTTGATATAAATGTTGTCAACCTCCACGACTATGCCAAAGACCGTTACAGAAGTGTCGACGACTATGCATTCGGTGGCGGTGCCGGTATGGTGCTTATGATTGAACCTGTTTTCAGGGCTATAGAACAGTTAAGGAGTGAAAGGGACTATGATGAGATAATCTATACCTCACCCGACGGAAAAAAGTTTTCACAGAAGACGGCCAATATGCTGTCGCTTAAACAAAACATAATCATCCTTGCCGGTCATTACAAGGGTATTGATCAGCGTATCAGAGATCATCTGGTTACTATGGAGATATCTGTTGGCGATTACGTCCTTTCGGGAGGTGAGCTGCCCGCAGCCATCATCACCGACGCAGTGGTACGGCTTCTGCCGGGGGCACTCTCTGATGAGCAGTCGGCCCTTTCAGATTCTTTCCAGGACGGACTTCTTGCCCCGCCGGTATACACCAGGCCTTCCGAATTCAACGAATGGAAAGTGCCAGACATTCTTCTTTCGGGCAACGCCGGGGAGATTGAAAAATGGAGACATGAGCAGTCACTTGAAAGGACCAGGCTGCTGCGACCCGACCTGGAAGCCGGAAAGGAGCCATGAAAAACGGGACAAAAGAGATATTTTGAAATAACAAAAAGCTTTATTAAACTTGTGATCTATATATCAATTTTTACAACAAATTAATAATCAACAACATGAATACACAGGATTATATTAATCGGGAAGACCGCTTTGGTGCACATAACTATCATCCGCTTCCTGTAGTTCTTGAAAGAGGTGAAGGTCCGTTTGTATGGGATGTTGAGGGGAAGAGGTATTTTGATTTCCTTTCGGCATACTCTGCTGTAAACCAGGGACATTGCCACCCCAGGATTGTAAAGGCCCTTAATGACCAGGCAACAAGGCTCACACTCACATCAAGAGCATTTTATAATTCTGTCCTTGGTGAATATGAGGAATTCGTGACCAGGTATTTTGGTTATGACAAGGTTCTTCCGATGAACTCGGGTGCAGAAGCTGATGAGACAGCTCTCAAGCTTTGCCGTAAATGGGCTTACAAGAAGAAAGGGATTAAAGAAAAC
>CAZXSW010000015.1:14315-37031 GCA_964642615.1 uncultured Rikenellaceae bacterium
TATGACCTTTGCAAGTCAAAAAATGTACTTTTCATAGCCGATGAGGTTCAGACAGGTATTGCGCGTACCGGGAAACTTCTGGCCTGTGACTATGAGGGAGTAAGACCCGATATACTTATACTAGGGAAAGCCCTTTCAGGAGGGATAATGCCTGTCTCTGCAGTGCTAGCAGATGATGAGATAATGCTTACAATTTTGCCTGGAGAACATGGTTCTACCTTCGGAGGCAATCCGCTGGCATGCAAGGTTGCTATTGCTGCACTGAGTGTCATCAGCGACGAGAAGCTTGCTGAAAATGCCGATCGCCTGGGTAAGATATTCAGGGCAGAATTACAGGGCATCGATTCCGATATGATCGAGACCGTCAGGGGAAAAGGCCTTCTCAATGCAGTGGTTATCAGACCAAAAAATGGAAAGACAGCCTGGGATGTATGTCTTGCCATGAAGGATAAGGGTCTTATTGCCAAGCCTACCCATGAACATATTATTAGGTTTGCTCCTCCCCTTGTCATTAACGAAGCACAGCTGATGGAGGCATTATCTCTTATTAAGGAAGCTTTCAAACTATTCGCCTGAGAATTTGTTAATAAATAAAGCTCCTCATCTGACGGGGAAGCCCTGTCAAATTATTACTATGGTTAAACGGAAAGACTCAGCATTGTTGTTCAGAGCCCTGCCTTTTCTGGCAGGTGCTATTTTACTTTTGCTGTCATGCACTTTGGATGATGATCCCGAAGTTACAAAAAAAGAGCTTCAGGATCATATCATGGTGCTGTCTTCCGATTCACTCTCCGGAAGAATGACAGGCAGTACAGGAGACAGTCTTGCCGCCATATATATAAGGAATGAGTTTCTGAGAAGCGGGCTTCAGCCTCTCTCAGACAACGGATTCCAGTATTTTGAAGTTACTAACCGTCTTGTACCTGGCCCCCGGTCTTTCCTTAACCACAACGGTGCTGATTATGTAAGCGGAAAGGACTTCATGCCTGAGGAGTTCTCTGAAAACAACAGCGCTAAGGCTGAAGTTGTTTTTGCGGGTTACGGCTTCAGGGCCGACGCAGAGGCTCTTAAGTGGGACGACTATAAGAATATTGAAGTCAAAGGCAGATGGGTTATGATACTCAGAGGCGATCCGGAACCGGATGAGCCCATGAGCGAATTCGTATCTTTTAGCAACGACAGGGACAAGGTGATGGTAGCCAGGGATCTTGGAGCTGCCGGGGTGCTGATGGTATCCGGACCTTCCTACGATCAGGGCGACGGCTTCCCCTCCTACTCAACGGAGGGCTTTTCAGCAGGAATACCTGTGCTGAGACTCAAGAGAGAACTGGCTGACAGGCTCCTTGAAGGTTCAGGCTTTACTATAGCATCTCTTGAAGAGACTCTTAACGAGACAAGGAAACCCGCAAGCTTCCTTACGCGGAGTGTTATCTCGGCCGGTTCTGAGCTTATAGCCGACAGATCCCTTACAAGGAATGTTGTTATGTTACTCCCGGGAGAAGATGAACTGCTTGGAAACGAGTATTTGATTGTGGGAGCACACTTCGACCATCTGGGTATGGGAGGAGCTTCAAGCAGGGCACCCGACACTGTTGCCATACATCATGGTGCCGATGACAATGCCTCCGGGGTAAGCCTTATGATAGAACTTGCAGAAAAGCTTGCCGCAACAAAGGGAAGTCATAAAAGATCAGTCATCTTCATTGCCTTCAGCGGAGAAGAGAAAGGGCTCCTGGGTTCGAAACACTTTACTGAAAACCCCCTTGCCGACCTTACCAGGGTCAATGCAATGATAAACCTCGACATGGTCGGAAGGCTGAGAGATGACAACTCACTGCAGATAGGAGGTGTGGGTACTGCTGATGGATTGAGAGACAGCGTTCTGGCGGCCAGCGACACCAACAGGGTGAGGATCACCATGATGAATGAAGGCTACGGACCTTCAGACCACTCGTCGTTCTACGGAAAAGACATACCAGTTCTTTTCTATTCAACAGGTGCCCACCTCGATTACCATACACCCTATGATACCTGGGACAAAATCAACTACGAAGGCATGGTTTCCATTTCTGAACATATTTACAGGATTACCACTGGTCTTGCCAATATGCCGGGCAAACTCAGATTCACTGAAGCCGGTCCGAAAACAGGAACCAGCGTTTCGATGAGACGCGGGGGTGTGACCCTTGGAATAATGCCCGACTTTGCCGGAAACGTTAAGAACGGCCTTCGTGCCGACTTTGTTACTGAAGGGAAACCTGCTGCCCTTGGAGGAATGAAGAAGGGAGATATAATAACTTCTATAAACGGCAAGACTGTTAACAACATAGAGGATTATATGTTCAGGATGAACCAGGTGAAGCATGGGGAAATAATTAGTGTTGAGATCCTGAGAAACAATAAAACAGAAGTACTGCTTATTCAGCTATAGAAACCTGACCCTTAACCTGAGACACTTCCATCATGAAAAAATTCCTGCTTTGGGTTCTTGCAGTGATCATCACCCTGGGAGCTGCCTGGTACCAGAGAAGAACCGGACCCACCAATCCACGCCGGTTTGATGTTACTCTGAATGATTCTCTATACAACCTTAAGCTTGTACGAAGTCTGGGCCTCGACGAGAGATCTGAGATCAGGCTTGCCGTTAAGGATACCTCCATCAAGGCCGTAGCCTATTACCGACGTTTCAAAACAAATGAGGATTACATCCGGGCTGATTTTAAGTTCAGATCATACCCCATCGACTCGCGCATTATGAATGGGGTATTCGGAATAACTGAAGAGAAAGGGCTTTATGCTGATATCCCCCAACAGCCACCGGCCGGAAAACTTGAATATTTTATCGAACTGAAAAGCAGGGAAGGTAGCCGGACTTTTTTCAGTGAGTCACCAATAGTTATAAGATATAAAGGGGCCGTCCCCGGATGGGTACTGGCTCCTCATGTAATAATAATGTTCATTGCCATGCTGTTTTCGACGCTGGCAGGTCTTATGAGTATTACAAAACATCCCGATTTCAGAAAGTACACACTTTACACCCTGTTGCTTCTGGCTGCCGGCGGAATGATTCTCGGTCCGGTGGTTCAGAAATATGCTTTTGGTGAGTTCTGGACAGGAATCCCGTTTGGCTGGGACCTGACTGACAACAAAACGCTCATCGCCTTTTTATTCTGGATTCTTGCCTGGATCATGAACAGAAAAAAGGAAAGGCCCGGCTACACAGCTTTTGCAGCCCTGGTTCTTTTGCTTGTTTATTCAATACCACACAGTATGTTCGGATCCGAACTCGACTATGAAAGCGGAGAAGTCGTTCAGGGACTTATTCTTCTGCTTCTTCCTGTTGATTTAAAAAAAATCTTAAATTGATGCAGCACAGTAAAAAATGCCACGTCTTTTGTATGAAAAACTTAAGAACGTGGGTGCAGCATTACAAACCGAAACAAGTCTTTATACAAAGATGGCTAATGTAGAAGCGGCATTCAGGAATCTTCACCAGGATCTCCTCGATGGTTGCAAAGCCGGAGATCAGAAGGCACAGTTCCAGATATATAAATTGTACTACAAGGCAATGTACAATACAAGTCTGAGGATTGTAAGTGATACGATGGAAGCGGAGGACATAATGCAGGAATCATTCCTGTCGGCCTTTGAAAAGATAGATACCTATTCCGGTACAGTCAGTTTCGGTGCCTGGCTCAAGAAGATAGTGGTTAACCGGTCACTCGATGCACTGAGCAAAAAGAAAGCGGTCTTTGAAGATATTGAAAGTCATATTGAAATAAGAGATAACAGCGAAGAGGATAACTCGAGGAAAGAAGAATTGGATATCAGGGTTGAAGAAATCAAAGAAGCCATAGAAAGGCTCCCTGACGGTTACAGGATCATCCTCTCCCTTTATCTTCTCGAAGGATATGACCACGACGAGATAAGTGAGATACTGGGAATCAGCAGCAGTACCTCACGATCTCAGCTCTCGCGGGCGAAACAGAAATTAATTGCTGAACTTAAGATCAATGAAAATATAAGAAGATGAAAAATATAGAAGACATAATCAGGAATAACGCGGACTTTTTCGACGCTGATCCTCCTGCCGGGCACTTCGACAGGTTCAATAAAAAACTCGAGGCCAGGTTCGGAACCGTTACAGTAAAGAGAAGCATAGTCCCTTACCTTCTCAGGGCAGCCGTTGTAACTCTCCTTGTAACACTTTCATCTTTGTGGACCTGGGACCATTTCATCAGGCCCGAAAGCAAAGGAATGAGCCTTAGTGAGGTCTCACCTCAGTACCGCGAAGTTGAAAATTACTATATACACCAGGTGAACCTTATGGAGGGAGAACTCTCTGAAATCGAAATAAGCAACAGCCCCGAACAGAAAGTGATACTTCTTAATGAACTCAAAACCATGGACTCTGTATACGTCGCACTTCAGAAAGACCTCAAGGCAAATCCGAATGATGAACGCATAATAAACGCCATGATTGAACACTACCAGACAAAAATTGAAGTCATGGGATACATAGTCAATCAGTTAAAAGATATAAGGAAAGAAAATCATAATACTCCGGAAAATGAAAACGTCAATCTCTAAATCAGGATTGCTCCTTCTCCTTGCACTGACTATTACAGGTCTTTCGCTTGAGGCACAGGAAGTGTCAAAGGACTACCATAAGGAGTACACAACAAACGAAAATACTTCATTAAGTATCAATAACAAATACGGAGATGTGATAGTCCGTACCTGGGAGAGGAACTCTATAGTGATTGATGTAAAGGTGACCATACTGCTCCCAAGCAGGGAAAGGGCTGAAAAACTCCTGAGTTATATTGATGTCATTTTCAGCGAAGAGGGTGATAACATTTCTGCCCGTACCTTTATAGATGAGAAATTCAGTTTTACCGGATGGGGCAATACCTCCCGCAGGTTCAGTATCGACTACACTGTAAGCATGCCCAAGGGTACCGACCTTGCCGTGGTCAACAGGTACGGTGACACCGAACTCGGGGAACACAGAGGAAAGGTCAGCCTCGACATAAAATACGGCGACCTCAAGGCTGAAGAACTGAGCAGGGGAAATGTTAAACCACTTAGTTATCTTAACATTGCCTATGGCAAAGCTGATATTGAAGAAGCAGGATGGCTCGACGTCACAGCACGCTATTCAGGCAGTATGAGAATAGGAAAGAGCCAGGCCCTGTTACTCGACTCAAGGTACTCCAAACTTAACCTCCAGGAGACAAGTTCAGTGGTGGCTGATTCAAAATATGACAACATCAGGATCGGTACCATAAATAATTTTGTAATCGACTGCGGATATGCCGACATCGTAATAGAGACCCTTAACAGGAAGCTGGTTTTCGACGGAGAGTATGGATCCTTCACTATTGAAGAGATACCAGAGGGTTTTGAAGACCTGGAAGTCAAAACCAGATATACAGGAGTGAGACTCGGGATCGACCATAACGCCAGCTACCAGCTTGATGCCAGACTATCATATGGTGACCTTCGTTTCGACAGTGATAGGTTCAGACACAAAAGACAAATCATTGAGAACACTTCAAAGGAATTTTCAGGAATTATGGGCGAAGAGGAAGCTCCCGCCTCAAAGGTCAGCATAAGTTCTTCTTACGGCACAGTAAGGCTTAACTAAAGCAAAAACGCAACTTCAGGTTTACTCCGGATCAGATCTTCCCTTAAGGTTTTCACAACCGGCAGGGAGGTCTGATTCCTGTTTTATCAGAAATCAAGTTCAACAACAGTAATACCTGAACCTCCCGATTCGATATGCTCGTCCCTGAACGATCTTACCACATCGACCCCCGACAGGTATTCCCTGATAAGATGCCTCAGTATCCCGTTTCCCTTGCCGTGAAGAATTCTCAGGTTCCTGTGCTGCAGCATCAGGGCATCATCAATAAGGTCCCTTACGCTTCTCAGGGCGTCTTCTCCCCTTACCCCTCTCAGGTCTATCTCGGGTTTGAACCTCAGCTTCCTTTCAGCCACGGCGGGGTCGGGAGGCCTGTACGAAGAGCTTCCCCTGATGCTCTTTTTAAGTTCCGACCTGCTTATCCTTTCCAGCCTTGCTACAGGAACCCTGAACAACAGACTTCCTGCTTCAACACTTGCCATTTCATCCCTTATCCCTACTATCTCTCCTACGGCCATGGTGTCGGTCATCCTCACCGCATCACCTTGCTTAAGCGGCAAAGAGGTATCAGAAGTCACATCTTTCTTTCTATCTGATCTCTTCCGTATCTTCCTTGTCTTCTCCTCAAGTGCCTTTGCTTCCCTGATCTCACCTGCGTGTTCAGTATCCAGCTCCTTAATGTCATTTCTCAGCCTCTCCAGTTCCTGTCGTGCCTCCCTGGTTTTTTCCTTTTCAGCCTGGGCTTCCTTAATCTGTCTTATTGTATTCTCTATGAGACGGTTTGAATCACTAAGCATCCTTTCAGCTTCTTCCCTGGCCTTCGAAATAACATCCTTTCTGAGACTTTTGATCCCTGAAAGCTCTTTTTCATATTCCTCAACAAGATCTTCGAGCTTCTTTTCCTGCTGCCTTATGTTCTGCCTCTTGTTTTCCCAGTATCTCTTATCCCTGGCAATATCCTTAAGATGACGGTCGTAGTTTATATTGCTTACCCCCGCTTTTTCAGAAGCTGCCTGGAGGATGTCTTCAGGAAGCCCTATCCTCCTGGCTATCTCGAAGGCAAAAGAACTTCCGGGCTTCCCTATGCTAAGCTGAAACAAGGGCTGCATGAGATGGTTGTCAAAGGCCATGGCACCGTTCAGTATCCCCGGTGTCACTGAAGCAAGATGTTTAAGATTGGTATAATGAGTGGTTATAACCCCGAACACCTTCCTGAGATTCAGTTCAGCAAGCATCACTTCGGCAATGGCACCTCCAAGCATCGGTTCAGTCCCTGTGCCGAACTCATCAATAAGAACCAAAGTCCTCCCATCCCCGTTCCTTAGGAAATACTTCATATTAAGAAGATGAGAGCTGTATGTACTGAGATCATTCTCAATGCTTTGTTCATCCCCTATATCTATTAGGATATTCCTGAACAACCCGGTAACCGTTCCTTCTCCCACAGGGATTGTCATACCGCACTGTACCATATACTGCAACAGACCAACCGTTTTAAGGCAAACTGATTTCCCTCCGGCATTGGGTCCGGAGATAAGAAGTATCCTGTTCTCCTCATCAAGGACTATACTAAGAGGTACAACCTTCCTGTCGTTTGATCTCCTGAAGTTCAGGAAGAGCAGAGGATGAACAGCATTCTTCCAGCTAAGGAATGGCCGGTCAGTAATCTCAGGCCTGACGGAGTTAAGATAGTTACCCAGAAGAGCTTTGGCACGGATGAAATCTATCTCCCCGAGGAAATCATTTGACTCGAGAAGATCGTCGATATAGGGCCTTATATTGCTGGCAAAGATGGTAAGTATCCTTACTATCTCTCTTTTCTCCTCATAACCAAGATCTATGATATCATTGTTTATCTCTACTATCTCCTCAGGTTCAATAAATACTGTCTTGCCCGAGGCCGACTGATCGTGTACCAGCCCGCGGATCTTCCTCTTGTCATATATGCTTACCGGGATTACCCCTCGCCCGTTCCTGACTGAAGCAGAGGTGTCTGCCTCTACAATACCGTCGGCCTGTGCCTGCCTGAGAATGGCATTAAGCCTTTTGGAGACCAGCATGGTCTTTGAAATAAGGTCGTCTCTTATCTTTTTAAGTTCAGGAGAGGCATTGTCCTTTACAACACCATGTCTGTCTATAATCCTGTCGATGGCATCAAGGACATATGGATAGGTCTTCACGGAGCTGCATAGAGAACGAAGCACAGGGTATTTTGTCTCAGCCTTTGAGCGGAAAAAACCAAGTATGCTTTTAAGGGTCTCAAGAGATCGTTTCAGGTCAAAGACCTCCTGTACTTCGGGGAAGGTCCCTTCGGTCCTGATCTTGTTAAGTGAATCTGAGAACCTGTAGTAGTGTTCTGCAGGAAAGTTATCCTCATACCTGAGTATCTGCTGGAACTCATTGGTCGATTCTATCCATCCCGAAATTACTTCTGCGTTATCCGAAAAGGACATCTCTTCAACCTTTCCTGCCCCCATGGGACTTATACAACGCTCGGTCAGCAGCAACCTTATCCTGTCAAAGCCTATCTTGGTCTCGAAATTTTCGGGATATACCATTTGTTTATATGTTCGCTATAATTCTGGTTATTAAACAACTGCCAAGACTTTGGGTAATCATTAAACTTAGTTGTCAGTTGCCTGTCTTCTTTACATCTTTCATTGAAAGTTGTATCCTCTTCCTTTCAATATCGACCGACATAACCATCACCATCACATGCTGGTGAAGTTTTACCACTGTGGAAGGGTCCTGTACATAGCGTTCCGCCATATTTGAAACATGCACAAGTCCGTCCTGTTTTATACCTATGTCGACAAAGGCTCCGAACTTTGTTATATTGGTCACTATACCCGGAACAACCATTCCTTGAACCAGATCCTCCATTGTATGTATATCCGCGAACCTGAACTCCTTTATCTTAGACCTGGGATCGCGGCCTGGTTTTGCCAGTTCCTCCATTATGTCATTAAGCGTGGGAAGGCCTGTCTTATCTGTAACATAGTCGGTGAGTTTTATCTGCCTGCGTCTTTCAGCGTCACTCATCAGATCGGTAATGCTGCACCCTGCATCTCCTGCCATTTTCTCAACAACATGGTAGCTTTCGGGGTGAACGGCGCTAGAGTCGAGAGGATTCTCTGCGTTCCTGATCCTAAGGAAGCCGGCAGACTGTTCAAAGGCGGCCGGCCCCATCCTCTTGACTTTCAGGAAGTCTTTCCTTGCCCTGAAAGGTCCGTTTTCGGTACGGTAGTCGATTATGTTCTGTGCCAGCTGGGGACCAAGGCCCGATACATAGGTAAGAAGGTGCCTGCTGGCGGTGTTGACTTCGACGCCTACGGCGTTAACACAGCTAACTACCACGTCGTCGAGGCTTTTCTGAAGTTTCTGCTGGTCAACATCATGCTGATACTGACCAACTCCAATTGACTTCGGGTCAATCTTAACAAGTTCGGCAAGAGGATCCATAAGGCGCCGGCCTATCGAAACCGACCCCCTGACTGTAACATCGTAATCGGGAAATTCGTCACGAGCAGTTTTTGAAGCCGAATAAACTGATGCTCCTGCTTCACTTACAACGAACACCTGGATATCCTTTTCGAACTTGATCCACTTCATGAAATCCTCAGTCTCGCGACTGGCCGTTCCGTTGCCAATGGCTATGGCTTCAATCTTATAGGCATTGACAAGCGACAGTATCTTTTTTATTGACAAGGCTGTCTGGTTCTGGGGAGGGTGTGGATAGATGGTTTCATTATGAAGAAGGGTTCCCTGTCTGTCGAGGCATACTATCTTGCAGCCGGTTCTGAATCCCGGGTCGATGGCAAGGACATTCTTCTCTCCAAGCGGAGGAGACAGAAGCAACTGTCGCAGGTTATCAGCAAAGACGCTTATTGCCTCTTCATCGGCTTTCTCCTTTGATATATTCCTGAATTCTGTCTCCATGGATGATGCAAGCAGCCTTTTCCAGCTATCCCTTACAGCCTCCTCAACAAGTGATGAGCCTTTCCCCCGGCCCTTGACATACAAGGGCAGCAGCTGTTCAAGAGCTATACCATCTTCAACCTTTACAGCGAGTCTGAGGAAGCCTTCGTCCTCTCCCCTGCGCATCGCCAGCAGACGGTGCGACGGACATTTTCTGAGAGGCTCGGACCAGTCAAAATAATCACTGAACTTAATCCCTTCCTGTTCCTTTCCCTTAATTACCTTTGAGCTTAACAAAGCTTCCCTGCCAAAAAGACTTCTCAGACGTCTTCTTGCTTTCTCATCCTCACTTACCCATTCCGCAATAATATCCTGAGCTCCGGCAAGGGCTTCTTCTGCCGTTTTCACCTCATCGTTAATAAAAGAAGCAGCTTTCCTTAAAGGATCCTCATTCCCCTGCTGCATTAAAAAGAAAGCAAGAGGTTCGAGACCTTTTTCCCTGGCTATGGTTGCCCTTGTACGCCTCCTTGGTCTGAAGGGCAGATAAAGATCCTCCAGCTCTGCCATAGTCAATGCCGCTTCGAGCCTGGAGAGGAGCTCGGGAGTCATCTTCTCCTGTTCCTCAACCGACTTGATTATACTCTCACGGCGGGTATCAAGTTCCTTAAGGCGCTCATATTCTTCCTTGATATGCAGGAGCTTAACCTCATCAAGACTTCCGGTCATCTCCTTTCTGTACCTGCTTATAAAGGGTATGGTGGCACCACCGTCAAAGAGCCTGATGGTATTTTCCACCTGCCACTCGTGAAGGCCCAGCTTGCGGGCTACAAGCCCTATGTTTTTGTTTGTATTCATATCTTCCTATTCTACTTGCAGAACCAGACCCTTAAGGTATTCTCCTTCAGGATGATAAATATTCACTGGATGATCGGGAGGCTGACTCATCTGATGAAGTATTCTTACCTTCCTCCCGGTATTGGCTGCAGCAGCAAACACTGACTTCCTGAAGTTTTCACGTGTAACCACCTGTGAGCATGAGTAGGTAAAGATAATCCCTCCCGGGGCTATCTGTCCGATGGCCTTCCTGTTAAGCCGCTTGTATCCCTGCAGGGCATTTGCAAGCACATTATTATGTTTGGCAAAGGCCGGAGGATCAAGAATAATAAGATCATATTTGCCCTTTATTCCGTCGAGGTATGAGAAAGCGTCGGTGGTAAAAGAGCTGTGCCTTGTGTCGTCGGGGTAATTTATCATGATGTTTTCATCAGCAAGCGCTGTTGCTGAAGCAGAACTATCAACAGTATGTACCACAGAGGCATTTTTCATGGCATAAACTGAGAATCCTCCTGTGTATCCGAACATATTGAGAACCCTCTTCCCGGCAGTATAATCCTGGAGGAGTCTTCTGTTTTCCCTCTGATCGATGAAAAAGCCTGTTTTCTGTCCCGATACAAGGTCTATCCTGAATTTGTTGCCATATTCAGTAACAGTGAGATTACCGGGATCGCTTCCAAACAGATATTCATTTTCGGCCCTGACTCCCGACATATAGGGTATGGTGTTTTCACTTTTATCGTAGATGGCCTTAACTTCGCTGCCCAGTATCTTTATGAGGATATCAGCTATTGTTTTTCTTATCCTGAACATACCGAGCGAATGCATCTGCATCACTGCAACACCGTTGTACCAGTCGATGATCAGTGCAGGCAGGTTGTCGCCTTCGGCATTGACAAGTCTGAAGACATTAAGCGCAGGGTTGTTGAAGAGTCCCAGTGAGCGTCTGTATGATACAGCCCGTTCCATTGCCTGCAGAAGAAAGTCACTGGTGGGATCCTCGTTATGAAAAACAAGGATCCTGACGGCTATTGAGCCAGGCTGATAGTGGCCTGTACCAAGGAAAGAGTCCTCGTCGCTGTACACGTCGACAAGATCCCCCTCTTCAGGGTTACCTGACATATTTCTTATTGCACCTGAAAAGACCCATGGATGGTATCTCATCAGTGACTGTTCCTTACCTGGTTTAAGTATTATTTTTATTCTTTCCACATCAGACATTTTTCACTTCGGTTCTGTTATTATCAGGGTGGTCGTTGTTGAGTCTGACATATATCTGGTGGCAGACCCAGGCATCGGTTGCGGCATAAACAGCCTGGGCCTCAGTCAGGGTTTCAGCTTCCCAGTCTGTTACCTGCTGCTGCTTTGATATCCTGAATCCCAGGACTATTGCCGAAAGCTTCTTCAGGCCGGCGCTCTTGATGCCAAAGTCCTTCACATAGCCCTGCAGATCAATGAAGCCCGATGGAGAGAACCGGCGTATGTTCCTAAGTGATTTCAGGTCGTCGTGAATGGCTACGCCAGTCTTGAGTACCCCGGGATCGGCAAGCAGATCGGCAAGTTCTTCAGGAAGTCCTATCCTGTTAATCCTGAAGAGGCAGGCAAGGTTTTCGTTTGCAAGTTGTATAAGTGACACCTTGTTCTTTCTTCCTTTTCTGAAGGAGGGTCTGGTTTCGGTATCAAAACCGAGGATCCTTGAACCCAGCAGTCGCGGAAAGTTTTCCCTGAAAGCTTTTATGTTGTCGATAACGACAATTTCTCCTCTGAACCAGGAGAGATCGTAATCCCTGAGTTCATCACCGGTGAGAGTTTCGAGGTATTTATTTTCCTGAACCGTCTCTGAAATCCTTTTGTCTTCTGGAGATGAACCAGTCTGATCTGTCAGCATAAGCGTCAATCTTTTCGTCAAAATCCTTCATGGCGATCTCTTCGCCAGAACAAACAAATTTATGGATAGCCCTGAGTGAGTTGACAAGCTTCTGTCCCCAGAAGTTCTCAAAGTTCATTTTACATTCCCACAGGGCATCATTCATTACTTCGGGGGTGCCGGTCTGATAAAGCAGAAGGAAATCCTTGAGATCCTGGTAAATATCTGCGAAATTCTCTGAAAGGCTTGAGATAACGTGGCCATCGGTTTCATTTATTTTTTCATCAAAAACCTCAGGGAACTCATCAGCTGTACCCAGTTTCTCCCTCAGGGAATCATGGATCCTGAACCAGTCCGACTCATTTACAAATTTCTCGTTTCCCTCTTCGAAAACCGATTCAAGGGCAGGAAGCAGAGAAGCCTTAAGATAAAGGAACGGCAGTAGCCGCTGCATTATCTTTAGCATCTCATCTCCCTTTATTTCTGATGCATGTTCGGCATATTTACAGAATTCATTTGCTGTAGCAACAAACTCAACAACGTTTCTTGAATAAAGTGGATCGTGCTTATTCTCCATCTGCTTCATTTTGCTGCAAAATTAGACATTTTTTGCAGTGAATGATTTGAAAATTCATTATCTCTGATGTTGAGATTCTCATTATATGCCAAAAACCATTCTTTAAAAATCCATTTTCATGGAAAACTTTATATTTGTATAGTAGATACCTTATACTGACAACCCTTATCATCAATTATCAATAAACTCTCTGATTATGAAAAAACCGGCTCTGTTCCGTAATTGTTCCGTGGCTCTTCTTATCCTTTTGCTTAGTGTTTCGTGTTCGAAAAAAGGAATGGTGAAAATTGAGGCCGAAGATCCCGGCAGCTTTCCTGTTGTGACCATAAGCAATCCGGACGGAAATGACATTGTAATCAAAGCTCCTGATGCAAGCACAGGAAGCATCGGCTTCGAAGCTGACGGACAGATAACCTGGCTGAGGGGTGAGCCGGAAGAGACACCAACCGGTGAAAACTCATCCGCATTCAAATGGACACTTCAGGATGACGAAAGCGTCGAACTTACCCTGACAAAAAACACGGATGAGGTAAGTCTCAGAATGAAATACCTTTCAAATAATGGCAAGACTGCAGGTAAGTGGTTCATTAACATAGATGCCGCGGCTGATGAATATTTCACCGGTGCATTTGAAAGGGTTATCGACGGGCCTCAGTCAAATTCATGGCAGAAGGGCATTGAGACTGCAATGAACCTCCGCAACGAAATTGTAGCGATGAAAGTACAACCGACAGTGTCGGCATATTCACCCTTCTACCTCTCCTCTTCGGGATATGGTTTTTTTGTTGAGGGAAGCTGGCCGGGACAGTTCGACTTCTGTAAATCAGATCCCTCAGCCGTTAAGATATTCTTTGAAGGTCCTGATTTCAATTTCAGCTGGTACCTGGGAACTCCCATGGAGATAGTTAAGAAACATACACTTGTTACAGGTCCTCCCTTTGTCCCTCCCCGCTGGGCCTTCGGTCCCTGGAGATGGCGCGACGATCATAACAATACCAGGACATATTTTGACGGCTCTTCAGTCAATGCTCCCTATAATGCAGATGTCGTTGAAGATGTACTTATGATGCAGGCTTACGGTATTCCGTGCACAGCTTACTGGATCGACAGGCCCTGGGGCCCCGGCTCCTTCGGATTCGACGATTATCTTATTGACTATGAACGTTTCCCTGAATTCGAAAACATGGTTACCTGGCTTAACGGCAAGAATATGGAGCTTATGCTCTGGATATGCCCCTGGGTATACGGAGATATGGCCGACACAGCCAACAGGAGAGGCTACAACCTTCAGGGAAGGATACTCAGACCCCTGATGTTTCCACCCCCTCCTCCTGTCGCGTTGCAGGCAACAGCCGGAGGTGCAGGGCCCGGGGCCGGAAACAGGCAGATGACAAGGATGCAGATGCCTCCTGAAAGAATGGCCATCATGGACTATACAAATCCTGAAGCTGCCAAATGGTGGGGAGAAAACGGTCCTGCCAGACTGGCGAAGATGGGTGTAAAAGGTTTCAAACTCGACCGTGGTGACGGCGAAAGGATAATTGACTCCCTTGAGCTTAAGACCTTTTCAGGGATCTCATACAGGGAAAACTTCAACGACTACTCCCACCAGTTTGTAAAAGCCACCTACGAAGCTGTGCAACCTGTTCTGGGCGACGATTTCATCCTCTTCCCGAGAGCCCAGTATACAGGAAGCTCCAGATACGGGGCCATGTGGGCCGGTGATACAGATAACTCGGCTGAGGGCCTTCGGTCAGCGCTTATCGCCATGCAAAGATGTGCCGTGATGGGTTATCCCAACTGGGGCTCCGATGCCGGAGGATATCCGCAACGACTCGACCGCGAAGTAACAATGCGATGGCTGGCTTTTGCCTGTTTCTCACCAATAATGGAGGTCGGACCAACTAATAACCGTGGTTTCTGGGGACTAAACAGTGATCCATCATGGGATCATGAACTGCTTGCCGTGTGGCATTTCTATACAAACCTGAGAATGAATCTGGTAAATTATGTTCATGATCTGTCGAAGAATGCTGCCTCAACCGGGATACCTGTAGCCAGACCACTCTTCCTTGAATATCCGGGGCAGCCTGAAAGCTGGAACGACTGGACAACATATAAGCTGGGTGACGATCTGCTTGTGTCTCTTGTCTGGGAAAAGGGCAAGACAAGCCAGCGGCTTTACCTGCCTGAGGGAGAAACATGGATTGACCTATGGACCAAAGAGGAGTATAAGGGAGGCCAGTATATTGAGACAGAGGCTCCCCTTCACAGGATCCCTGTCTTTCTTAAAAAAGGAAGCAGGCTAAGCCTTCCCGACTTTGAATCAATGTATGAGGAATCGGTAAAGGTTACCTCTGTTAAATATAATATGAACGATCTCGAAACTCTGGAGAACTGGAAATAGTCACTCAACTCTTCCATGATAGTTTCATATCATCGCCGCGGATTATCTTGTTATGGTCGAGGAGCCACCTTATGACCCTGATGACATCCTCAGCGGGGAATTCCACCATCCTGGTCAGTTCTTCAGAATCGGGATTCCGGACAGAAAGTATTGACTTGATTTCGGCTAGTATGAGATCAAACTCGTATTTTGATAGTTCAAGCTCGTTGCGTTCGCGACACACATCGCACTTACCGCAACGGTCAGATGTCTCACCGAAATAATCAAGCAGAGTGACAGCCCTGCATCTTGTTTGGGTTTCAGTATATTCAAGCATCCTGTCAAGCCTTTTTATATACTTTTCCTTAACATGGAGGTAGTTTTCAGGTGAGATATACAGTGATTTCCTGTCAAGGCGCTCCTCGGTGAAGATAACAAGGGCTGTTTTCTTTCCCGGGATATAGTTGATTATGTTCATGGACGAAAGCCTGACCAGGAACTGGTATACCGTATCGCGTGTTATTGCTGCCTTTTTGGCAAGCTGGTCTTCGTTGACAGCCACATAATCGGTGAACATACCGGTATATGAGCGCAAAAGCAGTTTTATAAAGCCATCAAACGATTCATTGGCAACCTGGAATTTGTAGAGATCATCTCGTCCGACGATAAAATGTACCCTTGAAGGGTTGTTGATCTCTTCAGTAAACTCCAGATATCCTTCCCTCTGCAGGAAAGCCAGGCTGTTGAAGGCCTCCATAACGGGAAACCTGTAGCGGGCCACAAATTCACCGATATTGAAATCATAGACATTATTCTTTCCTGAACCAAGCGGTATCTCGAGGTAATTGCAGATAGCCTCATATACATCCTTGATTTTCTCAATGGGAGGAAACTTATGCCTTACTGAGTCGGCGAGCCGCAAACGGTCGGCATCAGTACAAAGCAAAACGGCATACGCCGGTTTATCATCCCTCCCTGCCCTGCCGCTCTCCTGGTAATAGGCTTCTATTGAGTCCGGAATATCCCAGTGGATAACAAAACGGACATCGGGCTTGTCTATACCCATTCCAAATGCATTTGTTGCCACGATGATCCGCACTTCACCCGCCGACCATGAAAACTGTTTCTTTTCCCTGAGCTCATCACTCAGTCCGGCATGATAATAGTCGGCGCTTATTCCGTTTCTGAGAAGCATTGCTGCCACCTCCCTGGTGCGCTTTCTGCTTCTCACATACACTATACCGCTTCCCCCGAACTTATTGAGGGTGTTAATCAGATAAGCATCCTTGTCTTCGGAGCTTCTTACAAGGTAGGATATGTTCTTCCTGGCAAAGCTCATCCTGTGTATGTTTTTCTCACGAAAACCGAGCTTTTCCATGATATCTTCGGCTACCCGTGGAGTAGCTGTTGCTGTAAGTGCCAGGAAGGGTACCTTATCAGGAATGAACTCCCTCAGTTTTGCTATATTGAGGTATGAAGGCCTGAAGTCGTAACCCCATTGCGATATACAATGAGCTTCATCTACAGCCACAAGTGAGAGGTTCATCCTGGCGGCACGTGTCTGAAACAGCCTTGTGGAGAGACGTTCAGGAGAGACATAGAGAAACTTGTAGTCGCCGTAAATCACATTATCGAGAGCTATGTCTATCTCCTCCCTCGACATACCCGAATGTATGGCCATAGCCCGAATCTCCATCCTGTTAAGACGGTCAACCTGCTCCTTCATCAGAGCAATGAGAGGAGTGATTACAAGACAGGTACCTTCCATTGCCATAGCAGGCACCTGAAAGGTCATTGACTTACCGCCGCCGGTAGGCATCAGTCCCAGGGTATCCTTTCCCTGGTCAACAGACCTGATGATCTCTTCCTGGAGAGGTCTGAAGGATGTGAAGCCCCAGTATTTTGTAAGTACCTGTTTGTATTTCTCCATTATTCGAACCTTACGGTCTTTATACAAAAATACTAACTGTTATTCAATTTTTTAAGAGGTTTTACATAAGACTGCCCTTTTGATACTCCTTAAATTTTTCGTATTTTCGCCTGCAAAACAAAAAGAGCCAGGTGATGTCATTCGCAAAGGATAAGATAATCTATGAAGGACTGACATTCGATGATGTCCTTCTCGTACCTGCATACTCTGAAATTATGCCGAGGGAGGTTGACATAAGTTCGATGTTCACACGGAACATAAAGCTCAGGACTCCTATAATCTCGGCTGCCATGGACACCGTTACCGAAGATGAGCTTGCCATTGCCATTGCCAGGGAAGGAGGCATAGGGGTGATTCACAAGAACATGTCGATTGAAAAACAGGCCTCACAGGTCAGAAAGGTAAAGAGGGCAGAGAACGTTATGATCGATGATCCCATCACACTTAACCTTGATGGCACCGTCGGAGAGGCTATCAGTCTCATGAACGAATACAGGATTGGAGGAATACCGGTTATCGACGATAATGGTATACTGAAAGGTATCGTTACCACCAGGGATCTGCGGTTTGAAAACAGCAGATCAAAGAAGATAACCGAGGTCATGACAACAGATCTTATTACGACAAATCACAAGACTAACCTGGAGGCTGCTTCCCGGATACTGCAGAAGCATAAGATAGAAAAGCTGCCAATGGTTGATGAGGCTGGTAAGCTTACCGGTCTTATCACCTACAAGGATATAACAAAAACAAAGGACAGACCCAATGCGTGCAAGGATGAAAAAGGGCGTCTTATGGTTGCAGCTGCTGTCGGGATTTCTTCAGATACCATGCAAAGGGTTGAAGCCCTGATTAGTGCCAGCGCCGATGCCATTGTGGTGGATACTGCTCACGGATACACGGAAGCTGTTATCAGAATACTAAGGGATATTAAAAGAAACTTTCCTTCGACAGATGTCATTGCCGGTAATATTGCCACGGCAGAAGCAGCCAGAAGACTGGCCGGTGAAGGAGCCGATGCACTTAAGGTAGGCATAGGCCCCGGTTCAATCTGTACAACACGGGTGATTGCCGGGGTTGGCATACCTCAGCTCTCGGCAATTTATAATGTTTCAAAAGCTGTTGAAGGCAGCGGTATTCCGGTAATAGCCGACGGAGGAATAAGATACTCGGGAGATATAATCAAGGCACTGGCAGCCGGGGCCGATTCCATCATGGCGGGTTCTCTCTTTGCAGGCGTTGAGGAATCGCCGGGCGAGACCATCATATATAACGGCCGTAAATTCAAATCATACAGGGGAATGGGTTCGGTCGAAGCCATGCAGCATGGTTCAAGGGACCGTTATTTTCAGGACATGGAGGATGACATAAAAAAACTTGTTCCTGAAGGTATAACAGCAAGAGTTCCCTTCAAGGGCAGCCTTGCCGAGGTGATTTATCAGATGACAGGAGGACTCAGATCGGGCATGGGCTATCTTGGGGCAAAAAACATCGCCGTCCTTAAAAAAGAAAGCAGATTTGTAAGGATAACCAACTCAGGCATTATAGAGAGTCATCCCCACGATGTGTCCATAACCAGAGAATCACCAAACTACAGCAGGAAATCATTTGAATAAGCGTTACAGTATCCTGATTTGTAAATCAGGAAAATGCAGGTATATGAACAGACTATTTATTTCAGCGATTATAGTTACCATGCTTGCCGGATGCTGGGGAAAGGAAGGCAAAGAACCCCGGATAGCCGTAGCCCGGGCTGGAGACGTGATACTGTATTACGACCAGATTCCCCCTCTCATTCAGAAAGGGATGGAACGATCAGACAGTATAGCAGCTGTCCAGAGCTACATCAACCGCTGGGCCCGGAGGGAACTTCTCAGAAGAAAGGCAGAAGCCAATCTGGCCTCTGATACAAAAAATGAGATTGACAGCCAGCTTGCAGAATCGAGGACCAATCTTTTCATCTACGAATACCAGCAGAAAATGATACTTGAAAAAATGGATACCCTTATTACTGAGGATGAGATCCGTAACTATTATGCCACCAACGAATCAAGCTTCATACTTACCTCAAATATAGTAAAAGCCAGAATAATTAAACTCCCGGCCACAGTCAATGATCCCGACAGGATAAGAGCACTGGCCAGGGCTGACAGTCAGGCTGACAACCAGGAACTTGAAAAAATATGCTACCAGTATGCCGAGAAATATGATGACTTCGGTGAAAAATGGATACCCATGAGCAGGCTTATGCTTGAGATACCTCAGGATATAGGTATGCAGGAAGATTTTCTCAGAAGAAACACCTTCTACGAGACATCGGATCCAACTTCGATATATCTGCTCACAATAAGGGATTACCGTTTGCGTTCTTCGGTAGCACCATACGAGTACGTAAAGGCTGATATAAAAAAAACCATATGGAATAACAGAAGAATGGAATTCCTGCGCTCACTTGAGAACGGAATTTATAACGAAGCTTTAAAAGATAACAGTTTTAAGATGTTTTAATTATGGGAACCGGATATCTTTCATTCTCCAGTGCGTAAATATATAATAGTCAGGTATTTATATTCAACAGAAAACAAAAACAAAAACAAAAAAAATAAAATTTACTGATGAAAAAAGGGCTCAGACATATTCTCTTATTTTTATTACTTCTTACTGCCGGCGGCACAGCAACCTTTGCACAGGTCCTGGTTGAATCAGTTGCAGCCCTGGCAGGCAATGAAGTCATTTATCTCTCCGACATAGAGAACATGGTTAACGATTTAAGAAGAAGCGGAAACAAGACAGCTGTGGAGGAACTCAGATGTTCTGTGCTTCAGGATGCGCTGATGTCGAAACTCTTCCTCGACCAGGCAAGGATAGACAGCATAACAGTAGCTGATGATGTTGTTGAAGGAGAAGTTAATATGAGAATAAATGAAGTGATCAGACAGGCGGGAAGCGAAGAAATGCTTGAAGAATATTTCAACAAGAGCATGGCTGAAATCAGGCAGGATATAAGGAACGCAATGAAGGATCAGCAGATAGTTAACGAAGTGCAGGCTAAAATTGCTGAAAAGATCACTATCACTCCTTCTGATCTTAGAAGGTTCTATTCCTCAATACCAAAAGACAGCCTTCCCGTGATTCCTGCTAAAGTACAGTTAAGCCTTATCCAGGTCGATCCACCGGCAAGCGAGGAAAACAAAGCCGAAGCAAGGCAGAAGCTGCTTGACATTCGTAGCGAGATCCTTGCCGGAAAAAGCTTCACCGTGCTTGCCGTGATTAACTCAGAAGACAGGGGAACAGCCATCAACGGTGGTGAAACAGGCTATAAGACAAGAGGAGAACTGGAAAAGGAGTATGCCGATATGGCCTTCAGCCTTACAAAAAACAATGTATCAAGAATTGTTGAAACACGTTACGGATTTCATATACTGCAACTTATCGACAAAAAAGGTGATCTGGTAAACACACGCCACATACTTATAATGCCCAAGGTTAAACCTGAAGAGGCCGCCCGTGCAATGTCGAGGCTCGACAGCATTACAAATCTCATCCGGCGCGATTCAATAAGTTTTGAGAATGCTGCAATGAGATTCTCGACACACAAGGACAGCCGTATCAACGGGGGAAAGTTTGTAAGCTCCAATCCCAACTCAAGAACCAACTGGTTCACCCTTGAGGAACTCGACCGGGATATGTATGTAAGGGTGAGGGATCTGAAAATCGGCGAGATATCTGAGCCCTTCAGATCCACAGATGATAACGGCAGTACAGTTTTCAGGATAGTGCGGCTCGACAATGAGCTCCCCGCTCACAGAGCAAACCTTAAAGATGATTACCAGAGTCTGTTTAACTTTGCCCTTATGGAAAAAAGAAGCGGGGCCTATGAGAAATGGATAAACAAGAAGATAGAAACCACTTATATTAAAATCAGCGACGAATTCCGGTCATGCCCCTTTCTTGAATCAGGATGGTTGAAATAAAAGTGATGAAGAAGGCTTCAGATCATTTTTCACTTTCACTAAGTCTGCCTGTTCTATTATTGGCTGTGCTGCTTATTTCATTTTCATCAGTTAAAGCTCCTCCACAGACCCAGGAACGGACCATGGTTGAGCTGAAACATGCCGATGAGATTATTGATGAGACTGACAGGACAAGCGGCAGAAGGGTCTCCCGCCTTCTTGGAAATGTCGAATTCAAACATAAGGAGATCTTTATGTCGTGCGACAGCGCTCACTTCTACCCTTCCCTCAATCAGATCGAAGCTTACAGCAGGGTGCACATTGAACAGGGCGACACCCTCGACATACATGGCGATTACCTCTTCTATGACGGTGGCACTGAGAAAGCTTCACTCAATGGGAATGTCGAACTTATAAACAAGGAGACCCGTCTTTTTACAGATACAGTAACATATGATGTAAGAAGTGAAATTGCCCGTTATAACACCGGCGGCAGAATAATAAACAGGGAAAATACTCTGTCAAGCATCGTAGGAGTGTATTATGTGGCCGACGACCTGTTTCATTTCAAGGACAGTGTAAAGATCGTTAATCCCGACTACGTTATGACCGCAGATACCATGGACTATAATACTGAGACTGAAATATCCTTTTTTACCGGACCCTCCGAGCTGAAAGGCGACTCTTTGTATCTGTACTGTGAAAAAGGATGGTATGATACAAGGAATGATATATCGAGGATTTGGAAAAATGCACTTATAGATAACCGGAAGCAGATCATCAGGGGCGATTCGCTTTACTATGACTCAAACACAGGCTATGGTCAGTCGTTTGGAAATATAAGCATAAGTGATACCACAAACAACATTGAAGTGAAAGGAGAGTACGCATGGTATTACAAGGAACCTGAACGCTTTCTGGTGACAGAAAAAGCATTGTTTATCCAGGTCTCCGGAACGGACTCCCTGTTCATGCACGCCGACACTATAAGCTCGGTAAGCCTGATGGACACAACAGGAAATTACTTCAGACTTCTCAGGGCCTACAGGGGATGCCGGATTTTCAGTGAAGACCTGCAGGCCAAATGTGACTCCCTCTCCTATTCATTCCAGGATTCAGTTATCCGCTTCTACCACGAACCGGTGATTTGGTCGGAGGAAAGCCAGCTTACCTCCGACTCACTTGCTTTGTTTACAAAAAACAGTAAGGCCGACAAGCTGGTGCTTTATAATTCTGCCTTTGTCGTTGAGGAAGTCGATACCACAAGATATAACCAGGTTAAAGGCCGTAGCCTGACAGGATATTTCAGGGATAATGACCTCTACAGAATCATAATAGAGGGAAACGGGGAGACAATATATTTCCTTACCGACAACGATGAAGTGGTTGGCGTTAACCACGCCAAATGCTCAAAAATTGACATATACATTGAAGATGGAAAGATCAGGGAGATCAATGAACTGGAAAATCCCGAGGGAATAATCGATCCGCCTGAAAAACCTCATAAAGAGCTAAAACTGGATGGATTTGCATGGTACGATTCGATCAGGCCTAAAAAAAAGTCTGATATTTTCTTAAAAAAATAAAGGTCCCTGATTAAGGGC
>CAZXSW010000016.1:0-17126 GCA_964642615.1 uncultured Rikenellaceae bacterium
ATAATCCTGGCAGCATGCATGGCAATGTCCTCTTCATGGGTTACAACAATAACCGTGTTGCCTAACTTATGAATATCATCAAGCAGGCCCATGATATCGAGCGAAGTCTTACTGTCGAGGTTTCCCGTCGGTTCATCAGCCAGAATGATGGAAGGTTTGTTTACAAGCGCCCTGGCTATGGCCACCCTCTGACGCTGACCTCCCGACAACTCATTTGGTTTATGATCCATCCTGTCACCAAGGCCCACCTTTTGCAGACTGTCAATAGCAATCCTTTCCCTGTCGGCTTTGGGTACTCCGGCATAGATCAGCGGAAGGGTCACATTCTCAAGTGCCGTATATCTTGGAAGCAGGTTAAAGGTCTGGAAGACAAATCCGATCTCCTTGTTCCTGATCTCGGCAAGATAGTCGTCTTCCATCTTGCTTACATCAATGCCGTTAAGAATATAATCACCACTTGATGGTGTATCAAGACACCCCAAAAGGTTCATGAGAGTTGACTTTCCGGATCCCGAAGGGCCCATTATTGCAACATACTCATTACGATTAATATCGATAGTCACCGATCTGAGAGCCTGTACTACGACTGAACCGATCTGATAATTCTTAACAATATTATTAATTTCAATTACTTTATCCATAGGGCACAATTTTGAATTTCCGAAATTAGATTAATTTACTTAATAATAGAAGTATTATAATATTAATTTTTGTTAATACCTTATTCTATACGCAATTGAGCTAAACCCTTCCCTGAAAAATATCAGTCCCATCCTGAAAATATCAATCGACAGTGTCACTTTCGGGTGGCTTCTTACCTCTTCCCATGCCTTTCCCATTTCTTTCGAATGATTTATATCATCCAGAACAATAACAGTATCCCGACCAGCAACTTCAGCCATTTCTGAAAAATATCTCAGTACGGCTTCCTTCCTGTGATCGCCATCAATAAAAACCAGTCCGGGACTTCCAGCTTTCTTTTTAAGCTCCGGCATGCTTTCGTCAAATGATCCTTTAAGAACGGTGATGTTATCCAGTCGGGCCTTTGCAAAATTCCTTTCAGCAACAGCAGCCGTCTCAGGGCACCCCTCCATGGTAAATACAGGGATCCCGGTTGCTGTCGATGCAAGATACATCGTACTTATTCCCAGGGAAGTGCCGAACTCTACTACTGAAGGAGAGCCAAACTCCTCAGACAGGCGCGTCAGCAGAAGTCCGTATTTCTCAGGTACAGCTGAATACCGTGCAATATCTGATATTTTCCTTGTATCTTTTCCCATAATTCCTGAACCTGCACCCAGATCTTTTACCTTTATTGTCGTCTTGTCTGAAAGAAGGTCTTCCCTTATCTTTTCAATACTACAGACAACCCCGGGATCGATTTTATTCCTGAAGACACGCGAAACAAGATCAAAGGCAAAGGGACTGTGAACCCCGTGACCACTACATGGCAGGGCTTCAATGATATATCTTGCATAAGAGGATATTCTGAAAAAAATCATAGCTTATCCGTTTCGTGCCATTAGGTCATATCTCCAAAAATAGTTATTTTCGGATATCCGTTTCAAATAGTGACAGGTTTAAAAATGCAGGGTTTTCTGGATACAAATATAACTTACCTTCCCGGTGTCGGTCCGAAAAGAGCCGAATTACTTGAGAAGGAACTGCAGATATCAACTTACAGAGACCTTCTTTTTTATTTTCCCTACAAGTATATTGACAGAACAAAGTTTTACAGCATTTCAGAGCTCGATCCCGACCTGCCCAACGTCCAGATCAAGGGTTTCATAAAGGGATACTATACCGAAGGTTTCGGATCAGGGAAACGCCTGGTAGCTGATTTCCGCGACGAGACGGGTACAATTAAACTAATCTGGTTTAAGGGCCTTAAATGGATAACCTCCACTTACACTACTGATGTTGAATATATTGTCTTTGGCAAGCCAGGTGTATTTAATGGTGTTGTCAATATAATTCACCCTGAAATAGAAGCCGTACAGAAAAACGAGGCAAAACTCAGCTCCGCTCTTCAGGCCTATTACAACACAACCGAAAAGCTCAAGAACCAGTACATAACTTCCAAAACCATAAGCAAACTTACCGGAACATTGCTTAAGCAGATAAAATTCCGCATCCCTGAAACCCTGCCCGACCATATCATCTCTCAATACAGGCTCATGAGTCTTCATGACACCCTTTACAGGATCCATTTTCCTGCAAGTCCTGATGAGATGGAACGCTCAAGGTACCGGATCAAGTTTGAGGAGTTGTTTTATATCCAGCTTAACCTTTTAAGATACAAGGGTAACAGGACCAGAAAATACAAAGGTTTTGTATTCAACAATGTCGGTGAGAACTTCAACAGATTCTATTTCAACAACCTGCCTTTCTCCCTTACTGAAGCCCAGAAGAAGGTCATGAAGGAGATCAGGCGCGATCTGGGCTCCGGGAAGCAGATGAACAGACTCCTTCAGGGCGACGTGGGAAGCGGCAAGACCCTTGTGGCCCTGATGAGCATGCTTATTGCCATTGACAATGGTTATCAGGCCTGTCTTATGGCTCCCACCGAGATTCTGTCGTCTCAGCATTTCAATACAATAACAAAAATGCTCGGGGGGCTTGATCTTAAAATAAGGTTACTTACAGGTTCCACGAAAAAAGCAGCACGAAAAGAGATTGAGGCTTCGCTTGAAGATGCTTCACTAAGCATTCTTGTGGGTACTCATGCTCTTATTGAAGAAAACGTAAGGTTCAGTAACCTGGGCCTTGTTATTATTGATGAACAGCACCGATTCGGAGTGGCCCAGAGGGCAAAGCTATGGGAGAAAAGTGATAATCCTCCTCATGTACTTGTTATGACCGCCACTCCCATTCCTCGTACCCTGGCCATGACCCTGTACGGCGACCTTGATGTTTCTGTAATTGATGAGCTGCCTCCCGGAAGGATGCCTGTAAGGACTATGCATTTCACAGAGCCTGAAAGAAATAAGGTCTTTGGCTTTATCAGGAGCCAGATAAAACTGGGAAGACAGATATTCATAGTTTACCCCCTTATAAGCGAATCTGAAAAGATGGACTACAAGGATCTCGAGGATGGCTGGGATACCATCTCAAGGGTGTTTCCTCCGCCCGGATACTGCATAAGCATTGTTCACGGCAGGATGAAACCGGCCGAAAAGGATGCTTCCATGAAGTTGTTCAAAGATGGTCATGCCCACATCCTGGTTGCAACCACTGTCATCGAGGTCGGTGTCGATATCCCCAACGCCACCGTGATGGTTATCGAAAGTGCTGAACGATTCGGCCTGTCGCAGCTCCATCAGCTCAGAGGACGTGTAGGCCGCGGTGATGGTCAGTCATACTGCATTCTGATGACATCCGGGAAGCTATCGCGTGAAGCTGTAAGAAGAATAGAGGTGATGACAAGGACCAACGACGGCTTTGAAATTGCTGAGACTGACCTTCAGCTGCGCGGACCAGGGGATATAGAAGGAACCCTTCAGAGCGGGATTCCTTTTGAACTGAGGATAGCAGACCTGGGAAAAGACGGACAGATAATCGAATATGTGCGAAGAATTGCTGAAGCTATCCTTGAAGATGATCCTTTGCTTGGAAAAGAACAGAACCAGATACTTAAAACAGAACTCAGACGACTGTTCAGCATCAAACAGTCGTGGAGCGACATAAGCTGATTAAGAATGTTGTACGATTTATTAATGAAAAAAGGGAATTTTCTGATCTGGTCAGATAAACAATGGCTGGTACTGACAGGATAACTACCGGTGGTTTAAAGGTGTCCGGTTTTTTATGGGAACCAATTGTCCGGTCATGTGAAAAAAGTGACAAAATTCAGCTCCTTTTATATGAGGATTAGTAAATTTGCTGGCTGCAATTAACCCTGAAGTCCAATGGACGAAAGAAAAAATAAGGGTACAATTTCTCACGAAGGTATTGTCCACAGGAAAGACAATAACTCTGTCGTGGTAAGAATTACATCATCATCTGCATGTTCGGGATGCCACGCAGAAGGATACTGTAATATCTCTGACCAGAAAGAGAAGTTAATTAATGTGACCGGCAGCTATGATGTAAGTCCCGGTGACCGGGTAATCCTTCTTATGACACAATCGATGGGTTTCAGGGCTCTCTCCCTGGGCTATCTCCTACCCCTTGTTGTCCTGATCGCAGGGTTGGTTGTATTTCTCAGTCTGTCAGTGCCCGAGCTGACGGCAGGACTGCTGTCAATTGGAATACTGATCCCCTATTTTCTTATACTTTATTTCTTAAGGGACAGGATCAGTAATAAGTTCAACTTCACGATAAAAACATAGTAATGAGTTCTACCGTTCTGCTTACTGTCGTAACGCTTAGTCTGATAGCCCTGGCCGCATCTGTGATACTCTATTTTGTTGCTCAGAAATTCATGGTTGTCGAAGACCCCAGGATTGATGAAGTACAGGCCCTGCTTCCGGCAGCCAACTGTGGTGGTTGCGGATTTGCAGGCTGTCGTAATTTTGCTGAAGCCCTGGTAAAGGCTGACACCTTTGAAGGACTTAACTGCCCCGTCGGAGGGGGAACAGTAATGGCTTCAGCAGCTGAACTGCTTGGCAAAACCCCTCCTGTCGTTGAACCTCAGGTAGCTGTCCTGAAATGCAACGGAAATCCTGATAACCGTGCCCGGACAAACAGGTACGATGGTGTCCTGAACTGCCGTATATCCCACAGTCTCTACCTTGGTGAAACAGACTGTAGCTATGGATGTATGGGGTATGGAGATTGTGTTACCGCATGTGCTTTCGATGCCATTCATATTGATATGACGACAGGGCTTCCTGTAGTCGATGATGCTAAATGTGTAGCCTGCGGAGCCTGTGTAAAAGCTTGTCCAAGAAATCTTATTGAACTCCGCAAAAAAGCAAAAAAAGACAGGAAGATATATGTTGCCTGCTCGAATTGCGACAAGGGTGGCCCGGCAAGGAAAGCCTGCAAGGTAGCCTGTATAGGATGTGGCAAATGCGTAAAGGTATGCGCATTTGATGCCATAACGCTTGAAAACAACCTGGCTTATATTGATGCTCAGAAGTGTACCTTCTGCAGAAAATGTGTTGCAGAATGTCCGACAGGAGCCATCATCGAGGTCAACTTCCCTCCCCGGAAGCCGAAAGAGGAGGTAATAACTGATACTGTGACTACTTAACCAAAATAATTTTAAAATAAAATATTGTGCCGAAATCATTTCCTGCCGGTGGGGTTCATCCACCTGAAAACAAGCTGACAGCAAATATTCCGATTACGGTTCTGCCTGTCCCGCCCGGTGTTGTGATACCAATATCTCAGCACATTGGGGTTCCAGCAACTCCCGTTGTAAACAAGGGAGATTCTGTTAAAACAGGACAACTGATTGCTTCGGGAAAAGGATTTGTATCTGCAAACATCCACTCAACCGTCTCGGGAAAAGTAACCAGGATAGACAGTGTTTCTGACAGCACGGGATACAAACAGACTGCTATCTTCATAGATACCGAAGGCGATGAATGGGTCGATACTATCGACAGAAGCTCCGCAACGGTTCACGAAATAAGCCTGTCGCCTGAAGAGATTGTAAAAAGATGTCTCGACAGTGGCATTGTAGGTCTTGGCGGAGCAACTTTCCCTTCCCATGTCAAGCTGACCATCCCTTCGGGGAAAAGATGTGATCTGCTTATCATCAACGGTGTTGAATGTGAACCTTTTCTGACGTCTGATCACAGGCTGATGCTTGAAAAGGGAGAACAGATACTTATAGGTGTAAGCATACTTATGAAAGCCCTGAAGGTCGACAAAGCCATGATAGGCATCGAGGCCAACAAGCCTGACGCCATAAAAGGCCTGACTGACCTCGCGGGTGGGTTCAAAGGCATCTCTGTTCATGAGCTGAAAGTGAAATATCCACAGGGAGGAGAAAAACAACTTATTAAAGCGCTTGCCGGAAGAGAGGTTCCATCGGGAAAGCTTCCCCTCGATGTTGGGGTTGTGGTTCATAATGTAGGGACCTCATTCGCGGTTTATGAGGCCGTTCAGAAGAACAAGCCACTTATAGAAAGAGTGGTGACTGTTACCGGGAAATCGCTGTCAAAGCCTGGAAATTTCCTGGTAAGGCTGGGAACCCCTGTCAGTATGCTTATTGAGGCTGCAGGAGGCCTGCCTGACGACACGGGCAAGATAGTAAGCGGGGGGCCAATGATGGGAAGGGCAGTTATAAATACGTCGATCGCTGTGGTTAAGGGAATGTCGGGCATTGTTCTGTTCCCGGCGAATGAATCTGAGAGAATGAGATCTGGTCCCTGTATCCGGTGTGCAAAATGTGTTGCGGCCTGCCCCATGGGTCTTGAGCCTTACCTCCTGATGACACTGGCAGAAAAAAGTCTTTTTGAAAAGGCAGAAGAGCGAAAGATAACTGACTGCATGGAATGTGGTTCATGCAGCTTTGCATGTCCCGCCGGGAGACCATTGCTCGACTATATAAGGCTGGGGAAAAGCACTGTGATCAGGATGGCCCGTGAAAGGGTATTGAAATAAATGATAGCTGAGAATATTATGAGTAATATAATAAACATATCTCCGTCGCCACATGTGCATGGTGCGGAAACCACCCGCAAGCTGATGTTCAACGTGGCGCTGGCACTGCTTCCCGCCTTTCTTGTATCGGTTTTGTTTTTTGGGTCCGGGGCAATTATTGTCACTGCAATCTCAGTCACTTCATGTATTGTCTTTGAATACCTTATTCAGAGATTCCTGTTAAAAAAGCCTGTCTCGGTTACTGACGGATCGGCTCTAGTCACCGGATTACTGCTGGCCTTTAATGTGCCTTCGAACCTCCCTCCACTAATAATTATAATTGGCAGCCTTGTTTCCATAGGCATCGCCAAGATGACTTTCGGAGGTCTGGGGAACAACCCCTTCAATCCCGCCCTGGTAGGCAGGGTGTTCATGCTTATCTCCTTCCCCGTACAGATGACAAGCTGGCCCCTGCCCGAAGGTTTCAGCACGGGTTATGCTGATGCCGTAACGGGTGCAACGCCACTTGCAATAATAAAGGAAGGAATTAAAAATGGTGAACCTCTTGTCAGCCTGATGCAGAATGCACCATCACATGCCGAGATGTTCACCGGACAGATAGGCGGATCACTGGGTGAGATCTCGGCAGCCGCCCTACTTATAGGATTTATCTACCTGCTTATAAGAAAAGTGATCACCTGGCATATCCCGGTGTCGGTGATCGGAATGGTAGCTGTTTTTACAGGTATTCTTTGGCTTGTGAATCCTGAAAAAAATGCTGACCCCCTCTTCCACGTCCTTGCCGGAGGAGTGCTTCTGGGTGCAATTTATATGGCAACCGATTACGTAACATCTCCCATGGTCCCGAAAGCCATGATAATATATGGATGCGGGATCGGGATCATAACTGTACTTATAAGGGTCTTCGGGGCGTATCCCGAAGGAGTATCCTTTGCTATACTTATAATGAATGCTTTTGTTCCGCTGATGAATACCTATATCAAACCCAAAAGGTTCGGGGAGGAGGTGAAGAATGGCTAAGACCGAATCTACCTTTAGAAATATGCTGCTCTCACTTACCCTGATCTCAGTCGTTGCAGCTACATGCCTGGGATTCGTTTACGAACTCACGAAGGGTCCCATTGCAGCTTCAAACCTCAACAAGAAACTATCGGCAATAAGAGAGGTGGTGCCTGATTTCACAAACAATCCGGATGCTGACATGTTCCGTCTGCCAACAGGAGAAGGCGACAGCCTTGAGATCTATCCGGCAAAGAAAGATGACACTGTTGTCGGATACGCCGTGAATACATATACTATGGACGGATTCAGCGGAGAAATAAGGCTGATGGCAGGATTCAGCCCCGACGGAAAGATAATAAACATAGCGGTTCTCGAGCAGAAAGAGACACCCGGTCTCGGGACAAAGATGAGCGAGCCCTCATTCAAGGACCAGTTCAACGGCATAGATCCAGCCGCTTTCTTAATAAAAGTAAAAAAGGATGGTGGTCAGGTTGATGCCATCACAGCAGCCACCATCAGCTCGAGAGCTTTCTGCGACGCTGTAAACCGTGCCTGGAATACACTTGAAAAAGGAGGTTTAAAATGAATCAGTTACAGAACTTCACAAAGGGCCTTATCAGGGAAAATCCCATACTGGTACTTGTACTGGGAACCTGCCCCACCCTTGCGACCACATCATCTTCCCTTAACGGACTGGGAATGGGACTGGCCACGACCTTTGTACTTGTAGGATCTAATGTGGTTATATCACTGTTGTCAGGACTGATTCCCGATAAGGTCAGGATACCTTCCTTTATTGTTGTAATAGCCTCATTCGTTACTATCGTTGACCTTGTTATGCAGGCCTATGTTCCGGATCTTTACAAGACTCTGGGAATCTTTATTCCTCTTATAGTGGTTAACTGTATTGTCCTGGGCCGTGCCGAAGCCTTTGCAAGCAAGAACAATGTGTTTTCATCGCTTATCGACGGACTTGGGATGGGTCTGGGATTTACCCTGGCCCTGGGAATCCTGGGTGCCTTCCGCGAAATACTGGGCAGCGGATCAATATTCGGATATAAGTTCATCCCCGGTGACGGGATACTTGTTTTCATCCTTGCCCCCGGTGCCTTTATTGCACTTGGTTATATGATAGCTCTTATTAACCGGATCAAAAAGACTTAACATACTGCCATGGAATATATCCTTATCATAATCTCGGCCTTAATAGTTAACAACGTTGTCCTTGCACAATTTCTGGGGGTATGCCCCTTCCTTGGCGTGTCAGGGAAAGTCAATACTGCCCTGGGAATGTCGGGTGCAGTAACCTTTGTAACCGTTCTTGCAACCATAGTGACATATCTGATACAGACCTATGTCCTGGAAAAACTTGGGATAGGCTTTATGCAGACAATAACCTTTATACTTGTCATTGCCTCCCTTGTTCAGATGGTCGAAATAATCCTTAAGAAGATAAGCCAGCCCCTCTACCAGGCACTGGGCATTTTCCTTCCCCTTATTACAACAAACTGTGCTGTGCTTGGCGTTGCCATCCTTGTAATCAAAAAAGACTACAACCTCATTGAGGGAGTGGTTTACTCGGCAGCAACGGCTCTTGGCTTCGGCCTTGCCCTTGTTATACTTGCAGGTATAAGGGAACAACTCGAACTTGCTGACATACCAAAAGGTATGAAGGGGGTCCCGGTATCACTAGTAATAGCCGGAATCCTCGCCCTGGCCTTTATGGGATTTACCGGTATCGTTTAGGCTGATATACTATATTAACTACCGGAATATTTTTTCTGATATGCCGGTAATGCACTAATTTTTCTGTTACTTGCAGAAACAGCTATTTTACCGGAAAATGTCAGTTGCCGATTACTATAACACTCTTGGACTTGATGCAGGCGCTTCGACCGATGAAATTAAAAAAGCCTACAGGAAGAAAGCCCGGCAGTACCATCCCGACCTTAACCAGTCGCCTGATGCCCGGGATATGTTCATTAAAGCCACCGAAGCCTATGAACTTCTTATGTCAATTAGCACCGGAAATAATGCCGGTGAGGAAGAATTCAGCAGGCTTATTGAAGAATGGATAAGATACAGGCAGGAGATGTCGAGAAGAAGGGCAGCCTTCTATGCCCACGCATCATATAACCGCTTCAAAAACACAAAATTATACCGGTCAACAAGAATACTTAACGGGACAACCATAATATTCAACTTCGCAATTTCAATACTTGTACTTGTTTACACCATCTACGGCTTCCTTTTCCGGCTAAGGTACCCCTACGAACTTAACGAAAAACCTCCCATCTTTTCTTTTATTATACTCCTTCTGCTGAGTGCCATTATGCTCACTGGCTCAGTAATCTATCTAAGGGCATATCTTCAAGGCTCACGCGGAAAAAAGAAAAAAGACAGTTAACTGGCATGTTTTTTGATGGTTAGTAATCTAATTACCAGGCAGGACCGAAGTAATTCTGCCTGTTGTTAAACTGTTAGCTAACTCTCACTTCCATGAAAACCTCATTTTACAGAATGACTTCTTTAATAATGATCTCCCTGATTATGATATTATCCACCTCATGCAGCAAGGCGGATGATGAAGAGCTGCCCACTGAACCTGTTCAGATAGACCTCTCTGCCAGTCAGGTATCACTTGTAAACTCAGGAAACAACTTTGCATTTGACCTTTTCAGATCGATACTTGCCGAAAGCGCTGAAGATGAAAATATTATTATCTCACCCCTCAGCGTTTCCGTTGCACTGTCGATGACTCTTAACGGAGCTTCGGGACAGACCCGCGAAGATATGCTTGCCACCCTTGGAATAAGCGGTTTGCCTGATGATGAGATCAACCAGGCCTACAGGGATCTGGCCGAAGCTCTTCTCGAAGTCGACAGGCGCGTTAACATACAGATAGCCAATTCAGTATGGATAGAAGAAGACTTCTCCCCCAAAAAAACCTTTATTGATGTGCTTAAGGAATACTATAATGCCGATACAGGTGAGTTTGACATCCTCGATCCCGGCGCTCCTGCCCTGGTAAACGGTTGGATTGAAGACAAGACCAACGGACTTATAAAAAACATGATTGAAAAGTTCAGTGATAATACGGTTATGTTGCTTGTAAATGCGATATATTTTAAAGCCAAATGGCAGGAAGAGTTCGACAAGTCGATGACGACGCCGGAAACTTTCATTAAAAGGTCGGGGGCATCTTCCAATGTTCCCATGATGCGTCAGCAGGAGACGTTCCGCATTTCTGAAGGGAATGGTTTTATTTTTGCTGAACTGCCGTACGGACAGGGTAACTATGTTATGGATATTCTGCTTCCCGGCACAAACGCCGGAACATCCTCCCTCCTTCCCCTTCTTGAGAATGATCAGTTCAATTCGCTTCTGGGCGGTTCAGGTCTCAGGGATGTTGATCTCTCGATGCCAAGGTTTAAATTCGGATTTAAAAGCAAACTGAAAGAAATACTGTCTGACCTGGGTATGGCTGTTGCTTTTACAGACCTGGCTGATTTTTCACGTATTTCAGAACTCGACCTGCTGTTGAATGAAGTTCTGCATCAGGCCTTCATCGAGACCAATGAAGAGGGTACCGAAGCGGCTGCAGCCACGGTTGTCGAGGTGGGTCTTACCTCTGCACCAACCGAACCTCTTGAGATAAAACTCGATCATCCTTTCCTGTTCCTTATCAGAGAGACTACCACAAACACCATTATGTTCATGGGAAGGGTATCCGATCCGCTTTCAAACTGATCTGTGTACTGTCATCTCTAAAAAGTCAACCCCGGCAATCGTATTACGCCGCGGGAACTTAAACCGGACTGGCAGAGATCTTCACCGGGTCATTATAAAATTGAAGGGTACCCGCAGGACCGAGGAGAAATACTCCCCGCGTTCAAGGATATCTTCATCTCCTTCTTCATAGTACCAGTTGAAGATAAACTTTTTGTTCCTAAGGCTAACCTGTTTGATCTTTTCAAAGATCAAAATCAGTGCTTTGGCGCTGGCGCTGTTAAAATATTCAAGACTGACATCCACACAGGTGAGGTCGGCCGGATCTTTAACATATTCGTCCACCCACTCCCCGCAAGGTCTTAAATAATCAAGTACATTCGGATGAATGGATCTTCCGCTGATCCTTATCAATCCATCGGGTCTCATTATGATAACAGGTGAGTTCCTGGCATGCTCGATCCTGAATTCTTTCATCCTGCGCGGAATGTTATGTTAACAGGCAGAAATTACCTGCATTATCGTCAGTGCATAAAAATACTGAAAACCGGGTCACAAAATTCCTTTTTTTACTGGTCGACTTATGTTTTTCAGCCTCTGAATCATAATCTGGCAAGAGGAGTTACGTCCTGCCCTGTAAACTGACCGTTAAGATATTTATAATAACCTGTAATTCCAATCATGGCAGCATTATCGGTTGTATAACTGAAAGGAGGTATGAAAATATTCCAATTACGTAACTCGCCTTCTTTAAGAAGGGCTTCCCTCAGACCTGAATTTGCCGATACTCCGCCGGCTATTCCGACTTCCCTTATTCCGGTACGTGCAGCAGCCCTGGCCAGCTTGCCTATGAGGATCGATACGATGGTATGCTGAAGGGAAGCACACAGGTCGGGTCTGTTATTTTCAATAAACGCTGGATCTTCCTTAAGCCTGTCGCGGAGAAAATAAAGAAAGCCGGTCTTCAGTCCGCTGAAGCTGAAATCAAGATCACGGATCACCGGCTTGGTGAATCTGAAGGCATTTTTGTTTCCTTCACGTGCCAGACTGTCAATATGGGGGCCTGCCGGATAAGGCAGACCCATTACTTTCCCGCATTTATCGAAGGCTTCTCCGGCAGCATCATCTATTGTATTGCCAATTGTTTCCATTTCCAGATGGCTCTTCATAACAATAATCCTTGTATGGCCTCCCGATACCAGCAGGCAAAGGAAGGGGAAAGACGGGATCCTGTTACGGTCATCCTTTATGAAATGAGCAAGCACATGTGCCTGAAGATGATTTACTTCAATAAGAGGTATCTGTCGGGCCATGGCAAATCCCTTGGCAAATGACGTTCCGACAAGCAGTGACCCAAGCAAGCCCGGACCGCGGGTGAAGGCTACGGCATCAACATCACCGGGCCTGACTTCTGCTCTTGCAAGAGCCTGATCAACAACCGGCACGATGTTTGCCTGATGTGCCCTGGAAGCAAGCTCAGGAACAACACCGCCATAAGAACGGTGGATCTCCTGGCCAGCTATGAGATTTGACAATATGTACCCGTCCCTTACGACTGCTGCTGAGGTGTCGTCGCACGACGACTCTATTGCAAGAATGGTGATGGCCATTAAAACTTTGATTTTCCGTATATTTTCGGTTATTTTGAACCCTGATTATTGAAATTGTTCAATGCTCAAAAGTATTAAAAAATCATTAAAGTACTTCGCAATAATCGCCGGGATCATCCTTGCGATCCCCACAGCCGTTTTCTTTCTTATCAGAATCCCTGAAGTCCAGACCTTTATGGTAAGTCGTATTGCCGGCCATATATCGAGGGGAACGGGCACGACAATCAAAGCCGGAAGGATTGAATATTCGTTTTTTAACCGCCTTATCGTCCATGATGTTCTTATTGAGGATATAAACCAGGACACGCTGATTTATGCCCAAAGACTGGATGCCGGGATCAGAAGGCTGGATTTCAGAAATAATGTATTCAGGCTGGGTAACGTCAATCTGACAAAGCCGTCGGTTTCCCTTATAACAGATTCGGCCGGGGTAATGAATCTCTCGTGGTACCTCGACCTGTTAAGCCGTGGGAAAGACACTCTGAAGAGCAGGCGGCCAATCCGTTTTTCAATTAACCGCATTGACCTCGACAGCGCCAGTTTTTCACTTATAAACAGGAGGGGCGACAGCAGCAGGATGTTGATTGATTTCAATGATATGAGGCTGGCCGGAATCGACGCGGGTGTTAATGATTTCAGGATTGAGAACGATACAGTGTCCATGACAGTCAACGGACTGAGCTTCACGGAATCGCAAGGATTCAGCGTAAGAAATTTCGATACCAGGATGATGATTGCAGGGGGCGATATGGTTTTTACGGATGTAAGCCTCAGCTGCGACAGCAGTATCATCAATGCGGATATAATCGGCCTATATCCCGACACAAGCGGGTCGTTCGGGAAATTCACAAAAGAGGTACGACTCGATATAAGACTTAATAAATCGCTTGTGAGCAGCGCGGATCTGAAGCACTTCCTGCCGGTTATTAAGAATATCCGGGAAGATATCGGTATTTCAGGAAGGGTTTCGGGATATTTTGAAGAACTGAAGGGCAGAAATATTCAGCTCTCTTACAGGGAAAATACAAATGCCGATATCGATTTTGACCTGTCGGGCCTGTCAGATATTGAAGATGCTTTCATATACCTGGGGATCAATAAGCTTAATGCCAGCATAAACGATATTGAGAAAATAAGGCTGCCTTCAGGAAAAATGATTGTCTTACCTGAGATGCTTTCAAGGCTGGGAAAAATCTCCTTTGACGGTAACTTCACGGGGTTTACCACCGACTTTGTCACTTTCGGATCGATAAGAACTGAACAGGGAAATGTGCGGACCGATGTATCAATGCGGCCGGAAGGGAAAAACAGCTTCAGGATAAAAGGATTGATATCAGGACAGAGTATAGACCTGGGAAAGCTCACTGGCAACAGTGAACTGCTGGGAAAGATAAGCATGGATGCAGAGGTAGACGGGAACGCTTCGTCGCTGAACCGTTTTTCAGGAAGCCTTACTGCAACGGTCGACAGTGCTGAAATAAATGGTTATACTTACCGTAATGCTGTGCTTAACGGAACCTTTACAGAGAAAACGTGGGATGGTAGTATTAACATCGACGAAAAGAACATAAGAATGGATCTTCTGGGAATGTTCGATTTCAGAAATGAGCTGCCTGAATTTGATTTTACACTCAACCTGGCCAATGCCAACCTGCACAGCCTTAACATCGACAAAACAGATTCCCTTTCGGGTCTTTCTATGTTGATGACGGCAAATTTCAAAGGGTCAAATATAGATAACCTTAACGGTGAGATAAGAGTGCTTAATTCAACCCTCACAAAGACAGGCAACAAGCTTGAACTGTATGACCTTTCACTTAAAGCTTCAAGCGAAGGGAGCCAGCCTCTTATAAGCCTGAAGACCGATTTCCTTTCAGCTGAACTCAAAGGGTACTACAATTTTGCAGGACTGGGGAATCTGCTCAAAACAACAGTGGCATCCATGATGCCTTCCCGGTTCGGGATGCCCGCCCCGGCAAAGAACCAGAGATTGAATAATTTTTCTTTCAATGTTGTTTTCAGGAACAGCGACAAGCTTAACAGCTATTTTAATACTGGACTTTCATTAGCTGAAAACACCGGCATAATAGGATCAGTATTGTCGGATAGCCTTATAACCCTTTCACTTACATCTGACAGTCTTGATTTTAAGAATAACACCCTTAACGGGCTGTCGCTCGATGCCAGTGTTAAGGAAAATGTATTAAAGGCCGACCTTAAAGCCGAATCTCTTTCCATTCTCGGCCAGTCTGACCTCAGTGATTTCAGGATAGGAATTAACACATTAACAGATAATTTCACGATAGATGTCGACTGGGACAACAGGGAAGAGGTTCTTAACAACGGCCATATAACAGCCCGGGGGAGCTTTGAAGAGAGAGTAACGCCAGGCACAGATCCGGTCCTCAGGATAGCATTAGACTCCTCAGAAATTTACTCTGGAAATAAGCTCTGGATACTGGCCAGTTCAGCAATTAGCCTTGACACAACTGCAGTCAGAATTGAAAAATTCAGGCTTAGCAATGAAGGAAACTTTTACATGGTCGACGGCAAACTCTCAGAAGATCCTCTTGATACACTCCATCTTGAAATGTCGGGAATAAACCTGTCCTTTCTCAACAAGCTGGAGTCAAAGAAGAAAAAGGACAGCGAAGGGATGCAACTCGACCTGGGAGGAGTACTGGAAGGTAATTTACTTATTACCGGCATTTACAACAATCCTATGTTTGAGACAAATTTAAATATAGGAGGATTCAGGATTCTTGGAAGTGAGTACGGCGACGTCACGGCAGAGTCAGTATGGAACACGACAAAAAAGGTTCTTGACCTGAAGGCCGGTAACAATTTCCAGGGAACAAGGATGTTCGATGCAGCAGGTATTTATGATCCGGCAACAAAAAAGATCGACCTTGGTATTGAGACCAACGGATTACCTCTTGATGCACTCAATCCTCTCCTGGGTTTTTTTGCTTCCGGCATACAGGGTAAAGCATCCGGAAACCTGAGGCTGTCGGGAGAACTTAATAAACTCATTCTCACCGGTGCTGTCAAAGCCGGGAACACTTCAATGACCATTGACTACCTTCAGACAAGATATACTATAAACGACACCGTCAGATTTGACCGCGAAGGGATCCATTTCGACAATGTGAATATAAGGGATGACCTGGGGAATACTGCTGTGATCAACGGGGCTGTCAACCACAGTCACTTCAGTGATTTCACTACCGAACTTACAGTGAATGTAAACAATACAATGGTTCTGAACACCAAACCGAAAGATAATGAGCTTTTTTACGGTACTGCATTTGCTTCAGGCGTTGCCACCATCAGAAGCGGTCAGAACTCTCTTAACTTCGACATCTCAGCTCGGACTGAACGCAATACAAAGTTATTCCTGCCATTAAACTCAGGTCTTACAGTATCGGAATACTCGTTTATCAACTTTATTGTCCCCGATTCGGCAAAGAACAACTCAGACACTCAGAAGCAGGCGCCTGAAGCTGAACAGAATAATGGATCGGGAATAGGTTTGAATCTCGAAATCGAGGTCACGCCTGAGGCCGAGATCCAGCTTCTTATAGATCCCAAAGCCGGTGATGTGATAAGTGGTCGAGGTTCAGGAACCCTTAATCTGAACCTTAGCCCCAGAGGCGATTTCAGAATTTCAGGAAATTATATCATCGAGGACGGAGAGTATCTGTATACTTTGGGCAATATCCTTAACAAACCCTTCAGTGTCGAAAACGGAGGAAGGATCTCTTTTAACGGCGACATAGAAAATGCCGAGATCGATCTTGTGGCCAAATACAGACTTAACGCTTCACTGTTTGAGATTCTTCAGGATGAAAGGTTTAATGAAAGGATACCTGTAGAATGTCATCTGATTCTTTCAGGAAAACTGTTTAATCCTGTCATTGGCCTTGATATTTATCTTCCAAGGGCTGATGAAGAGACCCGATCGTACCTTAGTAATATGATCACCACTGAGGAGGAAAAAAGCCGTCAGTTCCTTTATCTGTTGGTTATGAACAGCTTCTATGCAGGATCCATGTCGCGCTCAAACATCAATACCACTTCAACCGGCACCACAGCCATGGCTGTCACAACCACTGAGATGCTTTCAAACCAGCTGAGCAACATGCTTTCACAGCTAAGCAACGACTTCGATATAGGGTTCAATTACCGTCCCGGCTACAGGGGCCTCAGCTCCCAGGAGGTTCAGGT
>CAZXSW010000016.1:17226-34124 GCA_964642615.1 uncultured Rikenellaceae bacterium
AGACCTGTTCGGATTAAAAAACCGTACTGAAATGAAAAAGGAAGATGAACCTGAGGTACAACAGGCCGGATCGCAGGAAGAATAAACAGTGCCTCACCAAAGGGCCCGGCTGATTAATCGGCTCCGTTCATAATAATAGGTCATTCTGTTCCGTTTTCAGACAGACGGAGAGTTAATAACTAATTACCCATTGTTATTAACCTGCCGTATTTGACCATGGTGAAAAAACGTTTTTTAATATCTTCGCCGAAAACAGAATTATAGCGGATTGATAACATATACATTTTAATTAATTAATAAAGACGACAATGGCATTTATTCAGGCATTAATGCAGGAAGTACCCGCCGCGGTAGAGAGCACCAGTCAGATGAAGCTTACACTTCTCGACCTGGCAATAAAAGGAGGATGGGTGATGATCCCAATAGTCCTACTCTCCTTTGTAGCCGCCTATATTTTTATCGAAAGGTTTTATGTGATTCGGAAAGCCTCAAAGGAAGACACTAATTTCATGAACAGGATAAAGGACTATATTCACGACGGGAAGGTGGATGCTGCTCTCGCCCTGTGCAAATCGACTGATACACCATCGGCCAGGATGATTGAAAAAGGAATCTCACGCCTTGGCAGACCACTTCAGGATATAAGCACTGCTATCGAGACTGTCGGGAAACTTGAGATTTCGAAGCTTGAGAAGAGCTTCCCTACACTTGCCACTATAACTGGTGCCGAACCCATGCTCGGATTCCTTGGTACAGTCATAGGAATGGTCAGGGCATTCTACTCAATGTCGCAGGCTGGAAACAACATCGAGGTCTCATTGCTCTCCGACGGTATTTATACTGCACTTATAACCACCGTTGCCGGTCTTATAGTTGGTATTCTCGGGTATTTCGCATACAACACTTTGACTGTCAGAGTTGAAAGAATTGTATTCAATCTTGAGGCCACACTTACCGAATTTATGGATATTCTTAATGAACCTTTAAAGACAGGACGTTAAAATGGCTATTTCATCAAGGAACAGGGTAAGCATAAATTTCAGCTCCACAGGGATGACCGATGTTATCTTTAACCTTCTTATCTTCTTTATGCTGACATCAACGCTAGTTCATCCTACTGCACTGAAACTCATCCTTCCGAAAGGAAGCACCCAGACCTCGGCAAAACCGCAGACAACGGTTTCCATCACACGCGACCTGCAGTTTTTCGTTGAAAAGCAGCCGGTTGCCATCGAAAACATGGAAGCTGTTCTTAAAGAAAAGCTTGGCGAAAATCCGGAGACTTATATAGCTCTTCATGTGGATAAAAGCGTTCCGTTCGAGAATGCTGTTATGATAATGAATATTGCTCAGGCAAATAATTACAAGCTGATAATTGCAACCTCGCCCAAATAACGATCTCCATATATTCCCCTCCGAAAGGAAGAAGGGAATCGTGGGTACGATAATAATTCATGTTGTCGTACTTGCTATTATGCTTATTCTCGGCTTCTCACCTCCACCTCCTCCCGAGATAGAGGAAGGAATTCTGGTTAATTTCGGTACCGATGAGACGGGTTATGGTCTTATTGAACCATCAGAGATGGCCCGGCAGGAAGAGTCGACTCCTCCCCCGCCAACCCCTGCGGTAGATGTTCAGGATGACGAACCGCTACTCACCCAGAATAATGAAGAGGCTCCAGAAGTAAAAAAGGTAGATCCTGAAGCTGAAAGGATCAGACAGGAGAAAATTGAGGCAGACAGAAGGGTCAGGGAACAGCTTGAAGCTGAAAGAATAAGAAAAGAACAGGAAGAAGCTGAACGAAGACGTATTGAAGCGGAACAGAAACGTCAGGCCGATATAATGAACCGTACCAGGGATGCCCTTGCCAACGCCAGAAACACAGGTACTTCAAGCACAAGTGAGGGTGATGCCGGAGGTACCGGAAACCAGGGTGTTCCTACAGGCTCGGTCGATTCAAAGGTCAGAGGTGATGGAAGCGGTCTGGGCGACAAGGGTATTTCGTACGATCTTCTGGGCAGAGGGTACCAGTCTTTACCATCACCCAAATATGACTATCAGGAAGAAGGCCGTGTTGTTGTCGAAGTCAGTGTCGACCGCAACGGAAGGGTTACACAGGCCGTTGCCGGAATAAAAGGTTCGACCACACTCGATGAGTATCTGCTTAGAGTGGCAAGGGATGCCGCCTTACAGGCCAGGTTTGATCCGAAACCCGATGCTCCCCCTACCCAGAAAGGGACAATCACCTATAACTTCAAACTTAATTAAGAATCCGGAAATCAGCACAGCTGTTCCCGGATCCTTTTAATATTATGCCGCCGGATTAACCGGATCAGGTTTAATAAGCAAAAAGCGGATAGGGCTTCATCATTTCGATTACCTTTCCTCCAACCCTGGAGATAACATCCTGGTCATCAATATTGGATATCACTTCATCAATAAGTTCGACTATTGATCCCATCGTATCCTCTTTAAATCCCCTGGTTGTTACTGCAGGAGTACCTACCCTCAGTCCCGATGTCAGAAACGGTGACCTCGAATCAAAAGGCACCATGTTCTTGTTGACTGTAATATGGGCCTGGACAAGGGTGTTTTCAACTTTCTTGCCTGATATATCCGGGAATTTGGTCCTCAGGTCAATAAGCATAAGATGATTGTCGGTCCCGTCAGAGACAACCTTATATCCCTTGTCAATAAAGGCCTGTGACATCACTTCGGCATTCTTCTTCACCTGGGCCTGGTACTCTTTAAATGAAGGCTGAAGGGCTTCGCCGAAACTTACTGCTTTCGAAGCAATTACATGCTCAAGAGGTCCACCCTGTATTCCGGGAAAGACGGCTGAATTAAGAAGCGACGACATCATCCTTATTTCGCCCTTGGTCGTTGTTATTCCCCATGGGTTTACGAAATCCTTACCCATAAGGATAATACCCCCTCTTGGTCCCCTCAGGGTCTTATGTGTTGTTGAAGTAACAATATGAGCCCATTTAAGTGGATTCTTCAAAAGTCCGGCTGCAATCAGACCTGCAGGATGAGCCATATCAATAACCAGGATTGACCCGGCCATGTCGGCTATTTTTCTCATTCTCTCATAATCCCATTCACGTGAATAGGCCGAAGCACCTCCAATAATCATCACAGGCTTCTCCTTCATGGCCAGTTCTTCCATCATATCATAATCGACAAGGCCGTCATCTTCCTTCACGCTGTAGGCAATAGGCCTGTAAAGCAAACCTGAGGAGTTTACAGGTGAACCATGTGAAAGATGTCCTCCATGAGCAAGGTTCAGCCCCATAAAGGTATCACCGGGCTTCATAACAGCAAGAAAAACAGCCATATTGGCCTGAGCTCCCGAATGAGGCTGAACATTAACATATTCGGCATCGAACAACTGCTTCAGACGCTCTATGGCAATATTTTCCGACTGGTCAACAATCTCGCAACCACCATAATAACGATTACCAGGATAGCCTTCTGCATACTTGTTTGTCATTACCGAACCCATTGCCTCCAGAACCTGGGGACTTACGAAGTTCTCTGAAGCGATCAGTTCGATCCCGTTAAGCTGACGCTGGTATTCCTTCTCAATAAGGTCAAAAATCACATTATCTCTTTTCATGTATAGATGTTTTTGGTATATAGGTCATTTAGTCTGCTCAATGCTACGGAGTTCATTCCATGTTTCTGCCTAAAACTCCTTCCTGAAAACTGTCATGGAGTCAGGTGCTTCCCTTTTGATAGTTCTTTACCCCGGGTTTAATTATATCTTCCGCAACAAACAAATATATGTTAAAAACATAAATCCTCCAGCCGGAGAGGTCTTATTCTTCTGAAAACTGTACAAGCAGTTCACGATAGGTAGTAAAGATCCTCGATTTTGAAATGAATCCCACGTAGTAACCATTATCAAGAACGGGCAGGTTCCATGCTCCGGTTTTTCTGAAGGTCTCCATAACAGTCTCGATGTTCTCCCTCTTATCTATATAAGAAGGGGGTATTGACATCAGATCCCTTACAAGAGTAGTATCGTAAAGCTCTGTGTTGAACATGGTTTCGCGTACATCATCAAGGAGAACCACTCCTTCGAGAATATTATAATCGTCGACCACGGGGAAGATATTTCTTTTGGACCGCGAAATAATCTTGACCAGATCTCCGAGTGTATCAGTCGATTTAACCTTAAGAAGGTCTGTTTCTATATCTTTTTTCCAGTCCATGAAAGTAAGAACGGCCTTATCCTTGTCATGTGTGATAAGCTCTCCCCTTCTGGCCAGCTGGACATGGTAAATGGAATGTTTCTCGAAGCTCCTTGTTGTTATGAAGGCCACAGTAGATGTGATTATAAGGGGTATAAGCAGGGCATATCCCCCGGTTATTTCGGCAATAAGGAAGATGGCTGTAAGGGGTGCATGCATAACACCTGCCATTACACCTGCCATTCCAGCGAGTACAAACCTGTTGTCGGGAAGGTTGAGGCCGGCATAGCGGTTGAGCAGCATGGCAACGAGGAAACCAGTCACACCTCCCAGGAAAAGTGTTGGTGCAAAAATACCTCCTACTCCTCCTGCCCCGTTAGTCGATGATGTTGCCACTACCTTGAAAAGCATCAGTCCCAGGAAAAAAAGGCCCGCAACAAAAAAGCCATTATCAAGGCTCCAGACTGAACTCTTTTCCATAAGTACTGTCGAATTACCCTGAAGCAACTCCAGAATACTCTCATAACCTTCACCAAAAAAAGGAGGGAAGAGGTAAATCAGGAATCCCAGCACTGTTCCGCCGATAACCAGCCGGATATAACTGTTTGAGATCTTTTCATATCTGCCTTCAAGATAGAGGGTCATCTTTGAGAAATATAAAGATACCAGGCCAGACACAATACCAAGCACTATATACCATGGTATATTTGAGATGTTAAATCCTTCTGTAATGTTAAATGAAAACAGAACCTTTTCTCCCATAAGGAAATATGCCACAGTGGCGGCCGTTACGGAAGATATAAGCAATGGTACTATCGATGAAATGGTTAGGTCGAGAAGAAGTATCTCCAGTGTAAATACAATTCCTGCAATGGGAGCTTTGAAGATACCAGCCACCGCACCTGCCGCACCACACCCTATAAGAAGAGTGATGTTCCTGTAGTTCAACCTGAAAAACCGGCCAATGCCTGATCCTATTGACGAACCGGTTAAAACGATAGGCGCTTCAGCCCCTACTGAGCCTCCAAATCCGATGGTAATGGTACTGGCAACAATCGATGTCCAGCTGTTGTGACTCCCAAGCCTGCTCTTTTTCTTCGAGATGGAATAAAGGACCCTGCTTATTCCATGCCCTATATTGTCCCTTACAATATACTTGACAAAAAGCATGGTTAGAAACATCCCTGCCATCGGAAGGGCAAGATAAAGAAGCTTACCCGATTCGGTGCCCAGGACACCGGATATCCATTTATTAGTATAATAAATGGAGTTCTTGAGCAATGCCGCTGCAATAGCGCTTAGCAGACCTACCACGAAACTCAGAACGTAAACAAGTTTGACCTGGTCAAGTTCCATCAGTTCTGACCGTAATATCCTTCTTATAAAAACCCTTAGCGACATAATGCTGCAAATATAAAAACAATACCAGAGTCTCTCCTTTTTTTAATAAAGATTGTCTGCCGATTCCTTTTCCATTATCCGGAAAGCGGGTCTCAGGTCAGATGTTTTATGCTGTCCTCCTGGTCCTGACCCTGACAGAACCCTTGATTGAGAATCGGATAATATGAAAGGGCATAAATTCCATGGCATAACTTACTAAATTTAAAATTTTTGAAATACTTTCACGTATTATTCATTACTTGTCAGTTAACAGAATCAGATAACAATCATGAGATTTCTTCTGGTCGTGCTTATATCTCTTACCGCCGCTCTCCAGCTTCTGGAAGGGCAGACGGATAATGAGAGGCCTGAGGCTCCTCAGCTAAGATATGTTACTGTTGATCCCCTCACCTCAAACACCATTATAAAATGGACTCCCGGTCCGTCGGAAGATGTTGCGGGATATATTGTTTATTCCTACGTGGATAACGAGGGTTTTGCCATCGACACCATACATGACCCCCTTTCAACAGAGTACAGGCTGACCGGAACGGGACCCTCATACTTCAGTGAGACCTTTGTGGTTGCTGCCTTTGATAATGCCGGGAATGTAAGCCCCCTTTCAAACAGTATTAGCACCATCCACCTTACAGTAGCTGCAGACTCATGCAACAGGGAACTTAAACTGGCATGGAACGGATATACTTCAGCCCCTGTCGGTATAATAAACTATTCTGCCTGGTTCTCAGTTGACGGCGGTTCACTTCAACCGGCTGGAGAAACCGGGGCCGGAGAACATACGCTTACGCTGAATGACTTTGTGACGGATTCAGAATATTGCTTTACAATAAATGCTGTTCTTGAGGAGGGCCCGGCCAGCAGCTCGAACAGATATTGCATAACGACAGCCATGCAGAGTCCTCCCGGATGGATCAATGCCGATTATGCAACTGTAAACGAAGAAGGGCAGATAGAATTATCGTTTACCATTGACCCTCTTTCTGAAATTGATAATTATTCTCTTGAAAGAAAGAGCGGAGACGGATCGGGCTTTATAACTGCTGCTTCCCTGCAGGCACAGAATGGCAGAATAACTTATACCGACTCAGAATCAGAAATTGACCGGATCAACATATACAGGCTTGCTGCCGTAAACAACTGCGGGCTGCCTGTCACCTGGTCGAACCAGGCTTCAAACATTGTCATTGAAGCCGCTAATGGCAACAGCAATATTATCCTGAGATGGAACAGGTACAGAAGCTGGGGCGGAGAAACCGGATCATCGGGTATATACCTCGACAGCGGAAACGGATTCTCCTTTCTGAAGTATGTGGCCCCGTCCGATACCTCGGTTGTCATTGACTACAACCAGATAATGAATTCGGTTACAGACAATGAAGTCTGCTTCTACGTTGAAATAAAAGAATCATCCAATCCACATGGCATAAACGGGACTGCCAGGTCGAACAGGGTTTGTCTTCCTTCGACAGAGAATATAACTGTTCCCGATCTGTTCACACCCGACGGGGATCAAAAGAATGACCTCTTCAGACCCTTCCTGTCATTCATTCCATCGTCGTATTCGCTGGTTATCACTGACAGGAGGGGAAGAACCCTCTTTGAGACCACTGACCATCTGGATTCGTGGGATGGGACTTTCAAGGGCAGCCGTCTGCCCCGTGATGTATATCTCTGGATGATGAGGGTGACCACTCCTTCGGGTAAAAACCTAAGCAGGACCGGGACGGTTACCATTTTCAGGAATAGCGATTAACACAGGCAATGATGGTGAGCCGGGGTTTTGTGTAACAAATACATTATATTTGCAGACAGGTAAAAAAGGAGCAGGAAAAGTTTTCTATGGGAAGCAAATTTACTTTTGAAGAAGATGACAAGATCCGTATTCAGAAAGAATACGATTCATTAGTGAATAACCTGCTAAGGTGTAACAAACCCGGCGACAGGGAGCTTATTGAGAAAGCTTTCGATGTCGCAAACAGGGCTCACTGGAACCTTAGAAGAAAATCGGGTGAACCCTACATAATCCATCCCATTGCCGTTGCAAAAATTGCAAACCAGGAGATAGGACTTGGTGCAAAATCTATAGCCACAGCCCTGCTCCATGATGTTGTTGAAGATACTGAGTACTCGCTTGAAGATGTCACACGGCATTTCGGCCCCAAGATTGCCTCACTCATCGACGGACTAACAAAGATTTCGGGAACCTACGACAAGGAAAACTCATCATCACTGCAGGCCGAGAACTTCAGAAAGATGCTTCTCACTATTTCTGACGACCTGAGGGTTATTCTCATTAAAATAGCTGACAGGCTTCATAATATGAGAACCCTCGATTCAATGCCTGAGAACAAGAAAATGAAAGTTGCAGGAGAGACCATCTTCCTGTATGCCCCACTGGCCAACCGTCTCGGACTTTATGCCATAAAAAGTGAACTCGAAGACCTCAGTTTCAGATTTCGTCAGCCTATAATTTATGATGAGATCTCTGCAAAACTCAGGCACAGCGAGAAGAAATTCCTGACCCTGATAAATAAGTTCTCTCTTCCCATTATTGAAAAACTCTCTGAATCGGGACTAAAATTTGATATCAGCGGAAGACCCAAATCCATTTTTTCGATCTGGAAGAAGATGCAGTCGAAAAATGTACCCTTTGAAGAGATCTATGATGTTCTTGCAGTAAGAATTGTTTTTGAACCCGTTCAGGGTGTGCCGGAAAAAACAACCTGCTGGAATATATATTCAATGATAACCGACACCTATCTCCCAAAACCCGACAGGCTCAGGGACTGGGTAAGCAGGCCCAAACCAAATGGATATGAAGCCCTACATCTGACCGTAATGGGGCCTGAAGGCAACTGGGTTGAAGTACAGATCAGGAGCACAAGAATGGATGAGATTGCCGAAAAAGGATATGCGGCTCATTATAAATATAAAGGAGATAATACACCTGAAACGGAACTTGATAAATGGATAAAAAAGATCCGGCAGATGCTCGAGAACCCGCTTGAGGACCCAATCGAATTCCTCGATGAGTTCAAGATGAACCTCTTCTCTTCCGAAATAATGGTATTCACTCCCAAAGGAACCCTGGTAAGCCTTCCAAAGGGAGCCTCAGTCCTTGATTTTGCCTATGAGATACATACCGAGATTGGCAATAAGGCGATTGGAGCAAAGATAAACTACAAACTGAACCCTATAAGCGCCATTCTGATGAGCGGAGACCAGGTAGAGGTCATCACTTCAGATATAGCAAAACCCGAAAAGGAATGGCTATCGTTCGTCACGACATCCAAAGCCAAAGAATCTATCAAGAGTTATCTCAAGACTGAATCGAAAGACAGAATCCAGAAAGGCATGACCATCCTTGAAGAGAAACTCAATGAACTCGGCGTGTCACCCAACTCGGAAATCCTTAAAAAGATAATGTCGTCGTACGAAGTGCTTAACAAGGATGAACTGTATTCGGGAATTGAACTTGGGATCATAGACCTTGAAAATCTGAAGAAGATAATCAGAAAGAGTCCGGCCAAGAGCGTTATAAAATACTGGGAACTTAAGCTCCTGGGATCAAAGAAGGAAAAGAAGGAAGAAGAGCAGCCTGAAGGTAAAATTGATACAAGCGTCCCCTTTCTGCTCAGGGAAAATATTGAAAATGCAGAACAGTCATACGAGATAGCAAAATGCTGCAGTCCCATTCCAGGCGACGAAGTCACGGGCTACAGATCGCCTAAGGGAAATATAATTATTCATAAGCCCAAATGCCCTGTGGCAATCAGGCTGATGTCAAACGAAGGGAACAGGATCATTGCAGTAAGATGGACAATCCATAAACTTGTATCCTTCCTGGCAAGAATAAGCATGACAGGCGTCGACAGGATAGGTCTTGTAAACGAAATCACAACTATTATCTCGGCCGAACTTAAGGTAAATATGACCGGGATTAACATCTCTGTAAAAAATGGCATCTTCGAAGGAACCATTGATCTGTATATCCATCACACGCAAGACCTTAACAACCTGATTCTTAAAATATCAAACATCAAGGGGATTGATAGCGTAAAAAGGGTCGAAGAGTTTACTGAAGAATAATGCCCCTCCCTCCTTTCTAAGGAAAAAATTAATAAATTTGTTATTATTTTAAATTAGACCAGATATGATCAGTGATGATACCAGGTTTACGGTAAAGAAGATATTTACCGAATATCTCGAAAGAAAAGGACACAGGAAAACCCCTGAGAGATATGCCATTCTTGATGAGATCTACAGCCGCAGCGGTCATTTCGATATTGAATCACTGTACATCTTCATGAAAAACAAAAATTACAGGGTCAGCCGTGCAACCCTGTATAACACCATCGAGCTTTTGCTCGACTGCAACCTGGTTATCAAACACCAGTTTGGCAAAAACATAGCTCAGTTTGAACGGGCCTATCACTGCGGACAGCACGATCATCTTGTGGATGTAGGCACCGGGAAGGTGATTGAATTCTGCGATCCCCGGATACATGAAATTATAAAGACTGCAAGCGAGCTGCATAATTTCGATCCGATGTACCATTCTCTGTATATATTCGGCACCGTCCGCGAAAAACCTGAATAACAAACACATCCGAACACTTCAATAACTTAAAATTAAGAAAACAGGATTCCTGATTATTCAACAGGAAAAACAAGGAAAGAAGGTAAGCCATGGCATCTCTTCCCTTGTTTTTTTCAGATATTTGAGGCTCAGGAATTAGTTCCCGTTCAGATCAGGAATCAGGAATCAGAAAGCATAACCAAAAGTAAATCCCAGAGGTATACTGACACTGGCCTTATCCTTGAACTCATCGGCATCAAAATCAGAATCTGTACCTGAGAATTCCCACTTGCGTGAAACAAACCCCATGCCTGTGTAGATATCCAGGGTAAAACCGCCTGAAGTGATAAGCTGGTATCCGAATACTGCATTAAGGTTTAGTTTTGTGGCCTGAATATTATCATCAGCATTGTCTTTGCTTGCTATCTTCGCTGCTGCATACGATACATGCGGACCAACATAAAAGCCTTCAGGGGCCTGAAGATCGCGGCTTATGTAGAATCTGTACATACCCTGCACCCTGTATCCGTTTGTTTTCAGGCCGGATATCTCACCATCTTCCTCATCACTTGTAAGATCATCAAGGTTGAGCAGAATACTTGGACCAAGATAACCTGCCCCCAGCTGTACTGAAGATTTTTCTGAAACAGCAGCTTCAAAAAGCACCTTAAACTCCCCTGTCACAGGTACTACTACCACCCAGAAAGGTCCTCCGAGGGCAGAAAGAGGATTTGTTTTAATAGTGAAGTTGTATTCCTTTTCAGGAGCGACATCCTGACTATAAGCGGGACTTGCTGCGAAAAGCAGCAAAAAAAGCAGAACCAGCAATAAAACATTTTTTTTCATAAGTATATAATTTTGATTTTAAGGGTCATGTGGGATTCCCGCGTCTGAAAATCGGATGAATGCATGTTCTTGTTTGCAATACCGGTGTATTTCATAACAACAGACCATTTTGGAATTAATTCATGTATAACGTAAAAAATAATAATTTGTTTCAAAAACTAACTGAAGATAAAGTCAATGTGAATACCTGGTGAATGCCATTTATCAACAATCTTTAACCAAAACTTCTCATAGCAGATTTTTTTCGTAAATTGGAATCAGGAAAATAATACACTGATTACTATTTAAAATGAAGATAGACATACTGTTAGGTCTCCAGTGGGGGGATGAAGGCAAGGGAAAAATTGTTGATGCCATAAGTCCGGGTTATGATATCATTGCACGCTTTCAGGGGGGGCCAAATGCAGGCCACTCTCTCGAGTTCAACAATGTAAAGCATGTATTACATCTAATTCCTTCAGGCATATTTCATGCTGACAAGCTTAATATTATAGGTAACGGTGTTGTTATCGATCCTTCAGTATTCAAAAAGGAAATTGACAGTCTGGGTATTGACCTGGAGGAGCTGACCGCCCGGCTTATTATTTCATCGAGGGCGAACCTGATACTGCCTACCCACAGGATACTGGATGCTGCTTATGAATCGCGCAAGGGAGAAACAAAGATAGGTTCGACACTCAAGGGGATCGGGCCGGCCTATACAGACAAGATAGCACGTAACGGTCTGAGGGCTGGAGAGATTGCACGGGCTGATTTCCGTGATATCTATGAAAGGCATAAGAAAGACCACCTTGAGATCCTTGCTTCATATAACTACGATTTCGACATTAAAGAGCATGAGACCAGCTGGTTTGAAGGCCTTGAGTTCATGAAGAAATTCCGCATTGTTAACACGGAATACCTTGTCAACGAGATGACAGACAAAGGCAGCAGGCTTCTTGCTGAAGGTGCCCAGGGAACCATGCTTGATGTGGACTTCGGATCCTACCCCTTCGTCACCTCGTCAAACACAATAAGCGCAGGAGCATGCATAGGACTCGGGATCTCTCCCAAAAAGACCGGTGATGTATTCGGGATCTTCAAAGCTTACTGTACAAGGGTTGGAAGTGGTCCTTTCCCCACTGAACTGAACGACTCAACAGGCAATAAACTAAGGGAGAAAGGCCATGAATTCGGGGCAACTACTGGCAGGCCGCGAAGATGCGGCTGGCTCGACCTTCCGGCCCTGAAATATGCTATTATGATTAACGGTGTCACAAAGCTTCTTATGACAAAAGCCGATGTGCTTTCAGGATTTGAGACAATAAAGATCTGCACCTCATACCGAATCGATGGCAAGGAATGTCGTGAGATTCCTGTCGATTCGGCTTCCGTGGTTGAACCCATATATTCTGAATTTCCGGGATGGAAGGAGGACATCTCAGGGATCAGGGCCTACGATGCCCTTCCGGAAGCACTGAAGGGATTTGTCGGCTTTGTTGAGAAAGAAACCTCAGTCCCGGTTATAATGGTTTCTGTCGGACCCGACAGGAAAGAGACTATATTAAGATAAGTTCTTATCTCCTTGTATAGATCCAGGCATCGATATTTACAGTATCGTGAAATTGCGTTATCCTTTGGGCCGCAGTAGGATAACGTGTATGAGACTCGGCAACTACCAGACTCCAGGGACTCCCTTCCTCACTTACTATTTCAGTATTATAACCCAGTTCGCGGTACTCTTCTGCGTATGACTCCGCAAAAGCCGGCGTCAGAAAGCTTCCAACAACAATGTTGAACTTCCTCTCTGATAACAGCTGCGCCCTTTCCTCCTCTATTTTCCGGAGTGAGTCAAGCTTAGCCTCTTCCAGAGCACGTAAGCGTGTCTCAACAATCCTTAGAGAATCGGCAACCCGGATACTTTCAAGTCTTGCCTGCATTTCTGCCTCTTTCTTCTTCTTCTTTCCAATAATTCCTTTTTCCCTGAGAAAATTACAGGATGACATAAGCGGAAGAAGGGAAAGACAAATAGCAAATATTAAAGCTCTCATATATAATTATTTAAATTAAACAATCGACAATTTTTCAAACTCTTTGTATCTTTCTCATTCAAATATACAAAATATTGATTACCAAGTCAAATGATAATAGGTCTTAACAATGTGTACTTAATTGATCATATTTTGTAAATTAGGCATGCAAAAAAAAGGTCATACATTAAATGTTTTGTAATGAAATCACTGATACAATTCTTTGAAGAGAGCGTTGAAAAGTACAGCAACAATGTTTATCTGTGGGAAAAGCCCGGAGAAAAATATGAAGGGACAACATACGGAGAAACGAAGAAACAGGTCTGCGAATTTGCAGCCGGTCTGATGAGCCTTGGAATAAAAAAAGGCGACAGGGTAAGTTTGATCTCAGAAGGAAGGAACAGCTGGGTGATCGGTGAGCTTGGAATACTTTACACAGGTGCGATGAACGTGCCTCTTTCTTCAAAACTGAATCCTGATGAAATCCTGTTCAGGATCAACCATTCAGAATCAAGGATGGTTCTTACTTCTACCATCCAGTATCAGAAACTTAAACAGGTAGTTGATTCATGCAGTACTATTGAAAAGATCATACATTTTGACACGCAGGAAGAATACGGAAAAAAGGAGATCCATTTCAACGAAGTAAGAAAACTCGGCAGGGAATGGCTTGAATCACCAGCCAATATGGCTGCCTTCAATGAACTGTCCAGGAGCATCGCTCCTTCCGACTTTGCCAATATATGCTATACTTCAGGAACCACAGCCGATCCGAAAGGTATAATCCTTACTCACGGTAATTATGTTACAAACGTATACCAGTCGTACAGTCTTATGGACATCCCATCCTTTTACAAGACACTTCTGATATTGCCCTGGGATCATTCGTTCGGGCATACATGCGGGATATACGCCTTTATGGGTCGTGGTGCCAGCATTGCCTCGGTCAAAACAGGAAAGACCCCAATGGAAAGCCTGAGGAACCTGCCCATTTGCCTGAAGGAGATCAAACCCAATCTGCTTATGAGTGTTCCTGCCATTGCCAAAAACTTCAGAAAAAATATTGAAAAAGGTATAAAGGAGAAGGGCAGGCTTACTGAAATGCTTTTCAACCACGCCCTTAAGATGGCTTATTCTTATAATAAGGAAGGATGGAACAAGGGACAGGGGATGCAGAAGTTAAAAAAACCCATGCTAAGGCTTTATGATAAGATCCTCTTTGCAAAAATCCGTGAGGCTTATGGTGGAGAGCTTGATTATTTTATCGGTGGAGGTGCACTTCTCGATATTGAGCTTCAGAGGTTCTTCTATGCTCTTGGCATTCCGATGTACCAGGGTTATGGACTTAGTGAAGCCTCTCCTGTAATTTCTTCAAACTCTGCGGGACGTCACCGTCTGGGATCGTCAGGCACTCTGGTCAACAACATGGACCTTAAGATCTGTGACGATGACGGGAATGAGGTAGCTCTCGGTGAAAAGGGAGAGATAGTAATAAGGGGAGGCAACGTGATGCATGGTTACTGGAAGAACGAAAATGCAACAAAAGAATCAATTAAAGATGGCTGGCTCTATACAGGTGACATGGGTTATATGACAAAGGAAGGTTTCCTTTATGTGCTTGGCCGCTTCAAAAGTCTCCTTATTGCCGATGACGGTGAGAAATTCAGTCCTGAAGGTATCGAGGAAGCTATTTCAGAACAGTCAAAATATATTGATCAGTGCATGCTTTACAATAACCAGAAGCCCTACACTGTTGCACTTATAGTGCCCAACCAGCATGCCCTTAAATTATATCTCGATGAAAGGAATCTCACTTCCGATTCTGATGAAGGTAAAAGAGCCGTACTCACGCTTCTCGAAAATGAAGTCAACGAATACCGTACAAATGGGAAATACGGCAATATGTTCCCTCAGAGATGGCTTCCTGTGGCAATCGGTATTTTACGCGAGAGCTTCTCAGAGGATAACGGTCTTATGAACTCAACCATGAAGATTGTCAGGGGGAAGATTATGGACAGATACCATGACCTTATTGACTTTCTCTACACTACTGAGGCCAAGATAGTCACCAACCAAAGGAACATTGAAGAGTTGGATAAGATGAAGCTTGGTTAGGGATAACCTGACTTCCCCGGATCCATCCCCCGGACCTACTCAAGCCTTTCCCTGAATGGCAGAAAGGTCATAAAGTCGGCATGATGCACAATATAGGCTTCGGTTGATCTTTTAATTAGGTCTCCCTCCTGTGCATGCGATGCAATGATATGGCATACTTCCGGAGGAATACCGCATTGCTCAGCAAGTGACACCCCTGAAAAGGGATGCCTTAGATATTTCCCGTATTTTCCCTGTACGGTTGTGCCGTCGGACCTTTTTTCATATTCAAGAAGTTTTCCGACGTCGGCAAGTATTGCTCCCGCAATCAGAACGTCCATATTGACGGGAAGCTCTCCGGCAAAGAATTCATTCATCTTTCTGCCACTTTCAGCAGCTATATGAACCACACATCTCTTATGAGCCATAAAGCTGACCTTAAGCCCGGGTCCGCATAATAGGGTGAATGGGATCACCCCCAGATCATTACCTGAGAGGGCACTCTTTCCGAGAGCCCTCTCCCAAACAAGGGCTGTTTTCTCTCTCAGGTCTTCATCCTTTAGCCATTCAAGCTCAGGCCAGAGTTCTCGTATCTCTTCTTTCATAGTTTTTGATTTTTTATCATTCAGGGTCCTTCCGGGCTATCCTCCGGGCCGGTGTCAGTGCAGTTTTTCAATAATGGCATCAGCCATTTCCCCGGTGGATGCAGCTCCTTTTCCGATAACATCCTGACCTCCCTTAAGCTTCATCATATCGTATGTTCTTACCCTGCCTTCGATAACGACCTCTGCAATGGCTTTCCTTATTCTCAGGGAAGTTTCCTTCTCACCGAGATAGTCGAGCATCATACATGCCGATTCAATCATGGCAACCGGATTCACTACCGGTGTTTTGAATCCGGCATATTTGGGAGCTGAACCATGTGTCGGTTCGAAAACAGCTGTTCCGTCGGCAGAAAACTGGGCGCTGCATGCAAAACCCAGGCCTCCTGTAAGTCCTGCAAATCCATCAGAGACTATATCGCCGAACATATTGCCGGCCACAATAACTCCATAATCTTCAGGATTTTTAGTCATCCACATCATCTGGGCATCTATATTGGTATTATTAAGTGTGATGCCGGGGAAATGTGCCTGTCCTGTTTCTTTTGCAAGTTTCCACATAAGACCTGAGGTCTCCCTCACCACGTTGGGCTTTTCGCAAAGGGTCACCGAGGGATAACCATTCTCAGCCGCATAGGTGAAGGCAGCCATCAGTATGCGGATTGTGGCCTTCCGTGTAAAGATCCGGGCCGAAACTGATATCTCGTCAGGTGGAACATCACCGAAGTTTTCAACAAAAGCCGGATGTGACATAAGCGCCTTATGCACCTGTTCCGGAGGGTTGGTCCATTCAACACCAGAGTAAAGGCATTCGGTGTTCTGTCTGAAGATGACCACATCAATCAGGGGTTCCTCAATGGCACCGTCCGCGCCTCTTCTTATAAAATTAAGGGGATTCCCGGCATATGTCCTGCAGGGCCGGATACATATATCGAGTTTAAACCTCTGGCGGAGTCCGACGATAGGACTCGAATATAAAAGTCCCTTCCCTCTCAGTGAAGGATCAAGTTCGGCATTTGCCTCATCCTTTGGCTTGGATGTGATGGCCCCGAAGAGAGCTGTTTTGTGTTTCTTAAGCAGTTCAATTGTTCTTTCCGGAAGAGGGTTTCCTTCCCTGCACCAGAAATCCCAGCCGATATCACCTTTTATCCAGGTCGCCCTGAAACCAGC
>CAZXSW010000017.1:0-33398 GCA_964642615.1 uncultured Rikenellaceae bacterium
GGTTATGGTGACCTGTCTCCTGTCACCGGGCTGGGGCAATTTTTTGCAAGCATAATCATGATAATGGGTTATGCCATCATTGCCGTTCCAACCGGGATAATCACAAGTGAAATGATAAAATCGGCCTCAAACAGGAATACTCAGGTATGCTCGCGTTGCATGTTCGACAAACACGACGATGATGCCCTGTATTGCAAAAAATGTGGAAATCCACTTTATGAAACCTGAATCGCTAAAGGCTTGTCAATGACAGGAAACCGTCATGTGTGGCACTAATACTCTCCCAGCGATGCAATGGCATTCTTAAGAACATTGGCCGATGCTGTCAGCAGCCGTGCTTCTTCAGGAGGAAGGGTAGAGTTTACTATCCTTACTGCCCCGGCACTGCTTACTATCGTTGGTATGCTGAGGCAGACTTCCCTCAGACCATATTCCCCATCAGGCATTACCGATACAGTCATTATGCTGTTCTGACTACGTAAGATTGAAGCTGTGATCCTAACCAGAGCAAGTCCTACGGCATAATGGGTTGAACCTTTTGCGTTAATAATATGATAGGCCGATTCCCTTACCTGCTGTTCGATGAGTTTCCGCTCCTCCTTCCAGTTGATGCAATTACTGCATACCGGACAATAAGAGTCCATCGACATACCGGCTATATTGGTCATCGACCATGCTGCAAATTCACTGTCACCGTGTTCCCCAAGGATATAGGCATGAACGTTATGGACATCAACCCCGCAATGACGGCTTAACATATGGCGGAACCTTGCACTGTCAAGAACCGTACCTGAACCGATCACCCTGCTCCTGTCCCAGCCCGATCTCTTCAGGGCAACATAGGTCATAACATCAACAGGATTGGATACAATAAGCATGACACCGTCCGAACCACTGGCAGCAACATCTTCAGCAATGCTCCCCACTACCCGGGCATTATTCCTGAGCAGCTCCAGCCGGGTCTCCCCGGGTTTCTGAGCCACCCCGGCAGTGATTACAATGAGGCGTGCATCGGTATAATCGTCCTTTGAGCCTGCCCTAATATTGAGGGTGGGAACAAAAGGCTGTCCATGCATCAGATCAAGTACCTGCCCCCGCAAAAGATCCTCGTTGCGGTCGGTAAGAACAATCTCATCGGCCAGACCGCTCTGTGAAAGAGCATAGGCATAGGTGGCTCCCACAGCTCCTGCACCCACTACGACAACTTTGCGTCCGTGTTGTGAAATACTTTTTTCTCCCATTATAATGGAATTATATAACGTAAACGTTCGGAGACCTTCTTATGTTCATTATCATTATGCTTCATGAAAAGCATAATCACAGATGCAATATCAATCAGTAAGCATGGTACAGATCAGGCCCACCGGATATAATTAAGGAAACACCGTGCCGGTAAGGGTTACGGAGAAATTGTTTATTGCAGGTTTAACAATATTTAAGAAAAAACTCCGTATAAAGGATGTGAAAGACGCGCATTATGACTTAGTTTTGTAATACGAAAGCAATGGAATGCAGTATAAATGTGCATTTCTTAATATTTTTCTAACTAAATAACTTTTTATCATGAAAAAAACAGCATTATTACTGACTCTTTGCCTCCTGCTTGGCATCAAGAGTTATGGATAGTTTTCATTTGGCGTTGCTCCAGGTCTGTCGACCAACAGTGCGTATTTCGGTTACAGGGCCGGGAAGGTGGTCCCCTATGTGGGTTTACAGTACGGGAACATCATGTTTAACACAAAGGAAACCGGACAGGATTATGATTATGATCTGATGGATGTAACTTCTTATACAGACGAGCTTAATCTAAAAGGTAACCTTCTTCTCCCTAATATTGGAGTCAAATTTTTTGCAGTTGAGAAAAACAACCTTAAGGCATTCTTTAACCTTAGTGTAGCCAAACCATTCCTGAGCGGAAAAGTCGAATTCAACGGTGAAGAAGAAGATGAGTTCGGCGAAACCCTCAAAGACATAAGCCTAATTGCAGGAGAACTGGGTTTTGGTGTTGAGTATTTCCTTGACAACAACTTCAGTATTGGTGGTGAATTCGGAATAAGATATCTTGGAGGAAAATACAGTAATTCATACGAAGATTCCTTCTATAATCCTGACACTGATTCATACCAGGAAACAGAAATCACAAATACATTCAGGGTTGGTTCAAATCCCACATTTACAAAGATCTCCCTTAACTTCTATTTCGGAGGGGACGAATAATATTATTTATCTTTTGCTTAAAAGCACCTTCCTTAAAAGGAGGGTGTTTTTTTTGCTACATAAACCTGTTCAGGGCCATGGCAACGAGTGGCAGTGTAAGGATGCTAAGTAATGTGGAAACAAAAACGTTGGCTACAGCGATCGTATCATCCGACCCGAACTCTTTAGCCATTATTACCACGGTAGCCATGCATGGCATTGAAGCTTCGAGTATTATAACCGAAGAAACCAGCTTGTCGGGAGTTACGCCCGTAACGACACCCACAAAATAAAACAAAGCTATAAGTACAGCAGGCAGTAAAACCAGTCTGTTAAGGCTTAACAGATAAACACTCTTCCGCTTAATCAGACCACCTACACTTGAAAAGCTCATCAGGGCACCAATATAGAGCATTGAAAGCCATGTATTTGCCGAACCAAGCTGAGCCATTGGCTTTATTATAATATCGGGCAGCCTGACCTGGATCAGGAAGAACAACAGACCTGCAAGGGTTGCGACAGTATTTGGATTAACAACCTTTAAAAGGCTCTTTTTCCATGAAGAGCCATTGCCATGGCTCAGTATTATTACACCGGCCGTCCACATAATAATGCTTGAAACCAGCTGAAACATACTTGCATACAGCAATCCCTCCGTTCCGTAGAGAGATGTAATAAGCGGAAAACCAAGGAAGATTGTATTTCCGAACATCGAGTGGGCCTTGAAGATCGCTGCTTCTGCCCCTTTGAGCCTGAAGATCCGTGAGGCCGTCCATCCTGATAGAAACAGCAGGAAAATAACGAATCCCGTTAGTCCCAGAACGGTAATACTATTGCTTATAAGCCGGGGAGTTGCCTCAAGGGTGAAAAAATTTGTAAAGAGCATAAGTGGAAGGGAGATGTTGAAGATCACCTTTGAGAGTACATCTTTTGATTCATTGGTAAGTACCCTGAACCTGGCAGCCAGTACTCCAATTATAACGACCACTGCCAGTGTAAAGATCTGGGTTACGACTATCTCAGCTTCCATTGCCTTTAGAAAAAGTCAAAAATAATACTTTCCAGACCATTATCTCTGGTCTTTATATGTTATTGAAGGGTACTTGTAAAAGGGGATAACCGTAATTACTGGTTATCCCCGGGTAAAATCTTCCTTCTATTCAATAATCGCCAAAAAATGGTCCGATAATCAATCGTGCATGCAGGATTTAAAGGGAAGCTCCTTCTTCAGTATTATCGTAAGCTCTTTCCCTTTCTTCACCGGCTTTTATCCAACCTGGCAGAACCTGATCCATAAAGACTTTCTTGTCTGATTCGTATGTTTTCATATCGAGTCCGATAAACTCCTGGGCTTTCTCCTTTGAACTGATATCGGGGTATGGTATCTCCACATTATGTCCCAGTGCTGCAAGCAGACGGGCCAGCCTGACTCTCGACTCCTGGGCAATGGCTATACCTCCGGAAATAACCCTTCCCAGTTCAACCGGAGAATGGAACGAGTTGCCATGGCCGGCAGCCGAAAAATCCCATCTCCACTGAGCCTTTCTTATGCCGTCAAGAATTTCCCGCATCTGTTCTTCCGTGGCACCTTTATCCCAGGCTGTCTTGGCTTCCACATGGCATCTTACAAGCAGTTCCTCGAGTTTGTTCCTGTTCTCAGTAATCTTGTCCTGCCTCGAATACACATCACTTATAAGTCTTTCAGTCTCCTCACGGTGGCACACCTGGCATGAATTTGAAATATTGTTCAAAGGGCTCTGAAGATGATGGTCTGTAAACTTCTGTCCTCCCTCACTTATGAAAGGCATATGGCAGTCGGCACAGGATACCCCCCTTGAAGCATGAACCCCGGTCAGGTATACCTCATAATCGGGATGCTGGGCCTTAAGCATGGGAGCCCTGCTCAGGGCATGGGTCCAGTCGGAGAATTGAATTTCGTCATAATATCTCTCCATATCCTCAAGGGTTGTACCGTTCTTCCATGGGAAAACAAGGTACTGCACACCATCATGCAAATTCTTGTTAAAGTAATATTCGACATGGCATTGTGCACAGACAAGGCTGCGCATCTCCTGATGACTTGCTTTAGTAATATCCTTTCCCATATTCTCAAAAGCTTCAACCAGGGCAGGTCTTGAGATTTTCAGGTTCATTGTCTTTGCATCATGGCAGTCGGCGCAGCCGATAGCATTGACGACCTCTGAACCTTTTGTATCCCACGATCCACTGTAAAACTCAGCAACACCTATCTGATTCATAAGTCTGGGGACATCAGGGCTCTTGCATGCCCAGCAAGTATTGGGCTGGGGGCTGGCGACCCCTTCAGAGGGAGAACCCGTCCTCAGGGTTTTCCTGATGTCATCTATTGCATAGTAGTGACCACGCCCCTGGCTATAATCCCTTGAAAAAAGGTAACCTGCCCAGAGAACAACCATCCTGGGAGATTCTTCAAGCATATCCACACTGGCACTCCCGTTATACTTGCTTTTAAAAGTGGTATCGGCTGTTTTGATGTATGACCCGTATTCTCTCGGGAACAACTCCCCCCATTTTTCATTTCTTGGTTCAAAAGGAGAGAACTTCACTTCAGGAGAATAGGCAAATATTGCTTCGGACCGTCGCTCAATAATTGATGAGGCCAGAAGGCCGAGTAAAAACACAACCCCTGCAGTAACCACAAAGAGCAGCCATCCGAGCCACGGTTTCTCCTTTATAAGATCCTGAACTGATTTCATACTTGTATTATTTATTGTTTCTGTTTTCTGTAAAACGTTTCAGCCAGTCCGGCACGACCGAACCCGGAAGAGGAACCCTGGCATTTGGAACGCTTGAAAGGCTGTTGACTCTTCCGTGGGGGGTTTCCCTGTGACACTCCCAGCACTTCCTGTCCATCCTCGACTCATGGGTCTGGGTATTATAGCTGAGAAGTCTGCTGTCAGTAAGAAGTTCTTTATGGCATCTGATGCAATTCTTATGGACAACCTCCCTCCCGGCATCCTTAATAAAAATCACCTGGGGTTCTTTTCTAAGGGTAAATATGGTGGCATGTCGCAATCCGTCCTTCGCCTTAAAATAATACTTATTAAAAACATTATTATGGGGTACATGACATTCGTTGCAGTTGGTCTTTTCCCGGTGCGAGCTGTGGTACCATGTAGCATACTGGGGTGCCATTATATGACAGTTTACACAGGTCTCGGACTTATCCCCGAGATAGGATGGAGCATTAGAGATATAAAAGGCAAACAGAAAAAGACCTGTAAAGAGGGCTGATACTATCAGCACCGGAAACTTCCACCTGTCGGGAGGTATAAATCTCTTTAACAGATTCATGCTCTTTTTTCTGCAATATATGAAATTATTCCTTAAAACTCCATGACGCCTTAGCACAGGATCAATAACCTTAATCAGGCAACCTTTCACTGTTTTCCGGGTCGGGACTGAAAAAGCCGTTTAATATGGATGAAAAATAATGAATAATAACACCTTTTTGCTAAATTTGGCTGAATTATAAGTCACCCGTAAAGCAGATCTATGAGCTTTTTAAGACAATCATCCCTTAAAATACGGATACTGTATGTCTTCATATTTATTAGTGCAGCAGCAAATGTTAATGCTTCCGACCATTTCATTTCCGGTACCGTAACTGATATCAACGGAGCTATCGTATCAGGTGCCAGGATCTCGATGACAGCAGGGACTACAGAATATGCAGCCATCACGGGCAACGACGGCACCTATTCCCTGAGGATCTCAGGTATCTATGATGACCGGGCGGGTACTTTTAAAGCAGGCAACCCCTTTCCAAATCCTTTTTCAAAGTCAGTTTACATCCCGTTGATAATCAATACCCCTGGTGATATCCGGTTTGCAGTATACAATTTATCGGGACAGAAGGTGACGGAGCTTAACTATCCGTCGGTGAGCCCGGGAAGTTACAGGATCGTATGGGACGGCTGCAATCAGAACGGAGCTCCACAGAAACCAGGTTTTTATATTTATGCAGTAAGCTTCAAGGGCACTACCCTTTCAGGTAGGCTTGTCAAGGCTGAAGGATTTACAACATTTTCTGGCGGTTCTTCACTCGAGCCGGTGATGGTGGAACCCGTGGTTACAAAGCCATCGGGAGAAAGGCCCCTTCCCGTTATCACTGCCGTAGAACGTCACGGTTACTATTCAATCAGGCTGACAGATATTGTTGTTTCACGCGATACGGTTATTGATTTCACACTTACTCCCCTGCAGGAACTTCCTTTCAGGACTTTGGGCAACAATATTGCAATGCACGATGGCTCCGGCTACAGATCACTGATGCTAAAAGGCATAAACCTTGGATCATCGCCTCCCGGGACCTTCCCCGGCGAAATTGCCTATGCCATCAGCGGGGCCACCTATGAAGAATGGATTAATATGATGGGTGAAGCAGGATTTAATTCAATAAGAATTTACACACTTCATCCGCCTGTGTTTTATGAGAAGCTGGCAGAATATAACTACAGGCATCCCGATAATCCCCTGTTTCTCTTTCAGGGGATATGGCTTGAGGAGGTTGAGGACAGGTATGATCCATGGTCTTATGATCTTATAAACCGGAGGTCTGCCTTTCTGAAAGACATCAGGGAAGTTATCGACTGTGTCCACGGGAAGGGGGATCTTGCTTTCAGGTACGGGAAGGCATACGGAAGATATCTTACCGATGTGTCGCAATGGACCGCAGGGTTTATCCTGGGAAGAGAGATCAGTCCACAGGAGATTGACTCAACGGATATAAACAATCCCACTCTTACCACGTACGCAGGTTCCCGGTTCAGTATAAGCTCTGCATCGGCAACTGAAGTCTTCATTACGCAGATGCTTGATGAAACAGTAAAATATGAAGACGGCAAATACTCAGTCAGGAGGCCTGTGAGTATCTCCAGCTGGCCAACCCTCGATCCGCTTGAACATCCGACTGAGGTACATACCGACGAAGATCTGGCTGACTTTGATATTACAAGGATCGGTGGCAGGACTTCAGAACCCGGTATTTTTGCAAGTTATCATGCCTATCCTTACTACCCGAATTTCATTAGTCAGGAGCCCGGATACCTCTCATATAGCGATGCAGAAGGACCCAACAGCTATCTGGGTTATCTCAGTGCCATGAAAGAGCATTACAGTGACATACCTCTTGTTATAGCTGAGTTTGGCGTTCCATCGAGCTGGGGAAGTGCCCACCAGTCGTTCAGTGAAATGGATCATGGAGGGTATTCCGAAAGACAGCAGGGAGAAAAGAATATCCGGATGATGCAAAACATTGTTGATGCCGGGTGTGCCGGCGGCTTTATGTTTGCCTGGATGGATGAGTGGTTCAAACCTACATGGATAGTGTCATATCTTGAAGCCCTGGGTATAATAACCGGGGAAGGATTGATACCTACAAGGCAACTGTGGCATAACCTGACCTCCCCCGAACAGAATTTCGGACTTGTAAGCTACGATCAGACGGACGTACTGCCATTTGTTGAATATCACACCGACAGGCTTTCGGGTCCTGTCAACAGGATTGAGGCGACCCACGATAACAGCTGGTTCATGGTCAACCTTCTCAGCAGTTCCGATTTCTCGCCGGGAGACACTGTGATGATAGCCTTTGATACCTACAGGGCATCAACTGGCGAGTCGCAGCTTCCCAACGGCAGGCAGCTTGTAAACAGGTCCGAGTTCCTCCTTCAGATAGTCCTGGGCAACGACAGCAGCCTCTACTGCGTCACAGGGTCGTACGACATGAAAGGGCTGACTCCCAGGTTTGACCTCTCCGATCATTCGGTTCAGAAATTCATGACCCTTAACAGTGACAACGCATCCTGGAGGATTATGGAATGGATTAACGACGGTTTTGAACTTACAAGTCAGGAGATAGGAAGACTGCCTGTCGAAAACACCCTTTCTTTTACCCATGGAGAGAGAAGCGCAGTGGCATGGTCGGGTAACAATATGAAGATACGTATCCCGTGGACCATGCTTTATTTCCATGATCCGACACAGATGAAGATTATAAACGGAGCTGAAAGCTATGACGGCGGTTACAACTATGACATTTTCACCTCGTCATCCGACGGGATAGCCCTTTCGGTTTATCACAGGGGAATAGTCACTTCAACCCTCGACAGGTATAACTGGGAACCCTGGCTTATTGTACCTCCGACAATAACAAGGGAGAAGAAATCTCTGCAAATAGTGTCGGAAGGAATGGCACTGATCCCTGATTTTGTTGACTAGGCTTTTGCAGCCGGCGGGAAAACTGGTGCCGGCTTTTTCTTCTTATCGAAACCGCTTCTCTCAGCATGGCCCCAGCCTTTCTTACCTCTAAGTGCCTCAATATTACCCCTGACTGCAAAATATGTATGGATGGGATAGATGAAAGGTTCAAGCAATGATGAAGCAAGTAGTTTGAGAATATCCCTTTTCTTGCGGTATTTATGAAAGGTGATCTCCTCGAATAGTACGGCCCATGTGGACAGGCTAACGGCAAATGTGTAGACAAAGGTGAAAAGAAGAAGATAAAACGGCCAGAAGAGTGAGTGGGTCAGAATAAGGTAAATAGTATAGACAAATCCTCCGAAGGCTATAAGGGGAGAAGCCCATTCAAAGAATAACCAGTAGGGGTAACCCAGCATACCAAGCCTTCCGTATTTCGGATTAAGAAACATCTTTTTGTGTGTTCTCAGCGATTCGACCAGACCTCTGGTCCACCTTGTCCTCTGCTTCCTCAGGGATTTGAAGTCGGAAGGCACCTCGGTCCAGCAAAGCGGGTCGGGGATATAGGTCACCTCATAAGCCTGATCATTCTCAGCCATATACCTTCTCATACGGAGTACAAGTTCCATATCCTCGCCAACAGTCTTGACACTATAGCCACCGCATTTGATAACCGTCTCCCTGTCGAAGATCCCCATGGCCCCTGAAATCAGCATAAGTCCGTCAAGTTGACTCCATGCCATCCTTCCGAGCAGGAAAGCACGGGTATATTCAAGAACCTGAAGCCGAGGGAGTATCTGTTTGGGAATATGGACCTCCCTTATATGGCCCCTTTCAACATCGCACGAGTTGACGATCCTTATAACCCCGCCACTGCCTATCACCTTTTTCTCCTTCTCTTCCAGGAAAGGCTTGACGAGTTTTAGAATGGAATCCGGTTCTATAATTGAATCGGCATCTATTGATACGAAGAGATTGCTCTGGCAGATGTTTATCCCTGCGTTGAGTGAGTCGGCCTTGCCTCCGTTGTTCTTATCAATCACCGTGAGTCTGTTGTACGAAGGGTTCTTTGACCTGTAAACACCTCTTATCCTTTCGCAGGGGATCCTGTAGTCAAAATAGTAGTTGACCCTTATAAGTTCATAGGCATCCTTTACCTTATTGAAAGTATCGTCTGTCGATCCGTCATTGACAAGTATAACCTCATAGTTATTGTAGTACAGCGATAAGAGCGTTCTTACATTGTCAATAATAGTTTTGCTTTCATTGAAGGCCGGTGCTATAATGGTGATCTTAGGGCTCAGTGGTGACAGCACAAGTGAGTTATAGTTTATATAACTGTTTTTCCTGAGATACTTTCTCAGGGCTATGGCTGAAAAGATCCCGAGCAGAAGGTACGACCCGAAGATTATCAGGGTAATAATGAAGATTATATTTGCAAATACGAATGCCATGTCAGCTGTTAATAGATCCTTCTGTCAAGCACATGCCTGACAATGATGTTATAGTTTTTATATTCTGATTTCATAAGTTTAACAAGGGAGCGTACGCCCTCTTCACCGTTGTTCTCAATAGCTTTTGTAGCCTCGATCTGAAGCTGAACGTCATCTTCCTTGTCGAGAACAAGCTTAAGGAAACCCAGCATCGAAGGGTCGGGCATTTTTCCCATTGACCTTACAATCTCAATACAAACCTTGTACTCCTGATCCTTGTACATTTTTTTCATGGGTTCAAGGGTGGACCTCATGTCCAGATCTCCAGCCACCTGAATGGCTAGTTGCTTAACCTCCGGGGAAGGATGATTGAAGAGGGCTCTTATCCCTCCCTCAGCATCTTTCTGTTTAAACTCCCTTATCATTCTGAGGCAAAACATTACCACTGTCGGGTTTGAAGAACCAAGCCACTTTTTGAATGAGGGAAGGGGAATATCATGTTGAATTATAAGGTCATGAAGGGTGATCTGCTCCCACAATGAAAAGGGTCTTTTAAGATCAGAGAGGAAGGCGAAGTGGTCATCATCACTAAGACGTACAAGAGCAATCTGGGCCTCCATCCTAAGTATCTCATTCTTGGAGTCGAGAGCCTTGAATATTGCATCATTGGCATCTTTAATATTCATGAAGGCCAGCTCCCTGAATCCCTTTATCTTTTTGTGCCAGCGCCGGTCGTAGGCTCTTCTGACAGAGTCCCTGTCGAGGCCCAGCTGCTTATAGAGTGTAAACAGTTTTTTCTCATCGTCCCCCTTAAGGTTCTCACTCACATCAATCATCTGGTCAACAAGCACCTGCCGTCTGTAATTATCAGAAGCTATGGGTTTAAAATCATCGGGTTGGGCGTTGCCGAAAAGGTAATCTATTATAAGTCCCTGGTATTTTTCCTTAAGGTACTGGATCAGCCTCTCCTGTTTCTCAAGTCTTTTTCTGTTGAGAAGGATGAAGACCAGGAGTACCATCATGGTGACAATACTGATTATAATTGTAATGATAAGTGCATTAACCAGAGCCATTGACTTGCCCAGGTATGTTATCCTTCTAAGCCAGGGGCTGTCGCCTTTTAAAAAGATTATATTGTTTACCGCTTCCTGTGCAAGATCAGATACTTCAGTCAGTTTACTGTTCCCGTATACTGAATCCGAAGGGGCAGCCTGAGCAAGATTAGCCGGATCTGACGATAGAGAATCCCCGGTCCTTTCCCCGGGGAGAGGTTCTGCACTCAGGGCAGGAATTGTTTCAGGTTGTCTTTCTCCACGTGTGGTAGCTGTATAACTTTCAGGCATCCTGGTAACCCTGACCTTGAAAAACCCATCTTCATCGACCATTATTGCATTTCCATCGATATAGTTTCTTGCCAGGTTCAGAATGGCTTCGGCATTGGATCTGAACCTGAAAGCACCAAGCTGGTAAGTGTAACTATCGCCCGAGAAACGGTCAAAGGTATGTGTAATGATATCTTCAATGGCTTCTGCCACCTCAGGATCGGACTCGCCCGAAATTGTCTCCGGCACAACCGCAGTATCTGAAATCTGAACAGAGGATTTTAGCTGGTTTCCCGGAATCAGAAGCAGGAGGAACAATATGACAATCTTTGATTTCATCACTTCATTTTAAGTGCGTATGACAGGGATATTCCCCCTTCGAACCTGTTCCTCCATTCTTCCTCAGCATATTCCTCGATGGAATATCCGCCGCCAAGACGAACCGTGAGACGGGGGGCTACTGAGAAGTTCCATGCCAGTCTCACACTGTGGGCATTCAGTCTCATCAGATCGGCCTGGATATCGAAAGGTTCATCGGGAGCTGTACCTGTTCCAAGGGTAAGCTGCAGATAATCCTTGTCGTTGAAATATCTTCTGGCATTAAAATATACTGATGTAGTAGGACCTTCATCCTTGAAGTACATAAATCCCTTCAGTGAAAGCCAGTAATTCCCGGCATACTTCTCAACAGATGCCATGGCAATAAAGGTATTGCGGTCGAAATAATAGTAATTCACTCCGGCAGACACAGCCCAGCCTGCAGGCAATACCTGCCACAACTCAACTGCTGCCCGGTGAGTCGGGAAATAGGTCCCCGGGCTGTAGGCGTATGAAAGCCAGGCATAGTTCTTCTTCCCCAGGGTAGGCCAGGCTTCAGCCTCAAACTGCAGCTCGGTGGTATTGTCGGTCACCGGACTACCGATTCTGACATTACCAACGTTAACACCTCCTGCCAGCTGCCCCCAGCCGAACCTGTGACCCGCTCCGGCCTTGAAAACCTGCCAGAAACGATCGTAAGGTTCACTGAAGGTGTCGAAGAAATAACCAAGTCTCAGATCGGTGGCAACAGGGGTACTCTCTTTCGACCAAAGGGTAATATCACTCCGGGCCGCAAGGGCATCAGCATTACCGGGCTCTTTCAGAAGCAGTGTATCAATAACCGCTCCTGCCTCTTCATAGTTCTTCTGCCAGCCGAGGATCCTGCCAAGCAGTATCCTGGCATCGCCATATTCAGGAAAAGCTTTTACAAGTTTTCTGACCGAAACTACTGCCTCATCATAATTACCGGCGAAAGCCACTTCTCTGATCCGTAAATACTCAGCTTCAGGATCAGTTATCTCCTGCGAGAAAGCCTGACCCGTGCCGGCAATCACCATCAGGAGTGAAATGAATAAAATATAAATGAATGATTTGCGCATAATCTATCCGTTGAGAATTGACCTGATCCTTGCAACCAGATCGGCAGGATCAAAGGGTTTGACCATATATCCGTGAATTCCAAGTTCCTTGGCCTGCCTTTGCATCTGCGGATCACTGAAGGCTGTCAGGATCAGTGCCGGGGTATCCTTTTCCTGTTCCGACCTGACAAACTTAACAAGCTCAAGCCCACTTCTGTAAGGGAGATGAATATCTACGACCAGAAGATCATAGTCGTTTTTCTGAAGGTATTCAATAGCTTCATTGCCGTCAGCGGCAGTGTCGGTCTGATATCCTTCACGCTCGAGAACTACCGAGAGTGTTCTCATGGCCAGCGGATTATCCTCACAAATCAGAATTTTCATTTTGAACGGATATTAAACAGATGAAAATTTCTAAAGCCTTTATGAAAGGCTGTAAAATCTGCAACACAAAAATGTGAATTTTTGTAAGCGTATCCAAGAAATAAGGTCTTTATTTGATTGTCAGACAGATTTTCAGGATGAACATCACAAAAAGATGTGACCAGTGCCGGTTTCAGACATCCCGGCATAAAGCTGCCTCCTTAATTCTTTGCTGCCCGTCAGGATGCATCTTTGCCGTCAGCTCCCATTGTTCCTGCCTTTAACAACCTTATGGTAACCGGATCAAAGGTAACCAGGCATCCTTTGGGCATCTTCAGCAGATCGGGTTCAAGTATTCTGTAGAAATCCTCAAGCAGCGGAGTGCTGTCAATGATCTCAACAACAACGGGCAGCTTCTCAGTAAGCTCCCAGAACTTTGAAGAACTGATCGTGCTGCTCCGGCCATATCCCATTATACCCCTGTATACTGTTACACCGGCAATCCCTTTTATGCGGGCAAGATTCACAACATATTCATACAAAAGCCTCATACCGATTTTGTCGGTAGTACTGGCGTAAATCCTCATAATGCTGTTGTCCGAACTTTCCATATTACATAAGATTTGTCAGTGAAAATCCCAGGAATACTGCAGCAAGGCCCAGGAAAAGGCTCAGGCCCGTGTATAGAAGAAATGACAGCATCTGTCCGTTATGGAGCAGCACCATGCTTTCGTTAGTAAACGAAGAGAAAGTGGTAAAACCTCCGCACAGACCCGTCATCAGAAAAAGTCTCCATTCTCCCGGCAGGATGTCGGACTTGTCAGATACTCCTGCAAGGAAACCTATAAGGAAGCTTCCGGCAACATTTACCAGGAGCGTCCCGACAGGAACCGAAAGGACATCAACAAGAAGGTTAAGCCTGGAGACATAATACCTTGCAATGCTTCCCAGGAAACCTCCTGAACCGACCAGAAGCAGATTTCTTAATATCACTGCCTTTTCCGGCGAAAATGCCATACGTCTTCCTTTTATTATTTATGTCCGTTACGTTTCAATAAACTCAGCCCTGAACCTTATCTTTAAGAAAACCTCAAAGTGAAAACCAGTAGTTCAGTTTAATAAGAAAAATATTACCGGGAAACACATCGCGCAGCTGATTATACGACTCACCTACAGAGGCCCGGGAATCAGCCGTACGTCCCGACCGGTCGCTCGACCACACAAGGTAAAGATATGATCCCGGCCTGTACTCCCATTTTGCAACAAGGTTTGACCTGAATTCATGGAAATTGAAATCAGGATTCCCTATAGTATAATCGATTATCATATCGTCGTTCTCATCGAGTGCATATGAATTGTCTGACTGTATTACAGGATCACTGAAAACCCTGAAACGACTATCATAGTCAGCAGCCTTCGGATCGGTTATCCTCTTGAAATCAGAGAAGGTTCCCCTTGATATAAATGGGCTGCCATAGTACTGGACCGAGAACTCGGGGGTTATATTCAGGTCGATCCTCAGGGTAAGACCAAGGGTCTTCTGGTCTATCCTTCCCAGTATATACCTGTAGTCATCGAGATAATTCCTGCTCCCTACATACTGAAGTTCGTTTGCATTTTTTTCGTAGGTACCGCTAAGGGCAAACCTCAGCATATCGAATGGCCTTACAGTTATGGATGGTTCAATTGAATAACCCGAGCCGGAGTTGTTTCCTGACCTGTCATAAGAGAATCCCAAACGACCTGTGATATTTTTTGAAGGATCGGTTCTGAGTGACCATGACGATCTGAATGATGATGGGACAAGCATGTCGTAACCTCCTCTTAGTATCTTAGTGTCAGTACTCCTGCCGTTAAAGATAAGATTAGTTGAGAAGTTCCATTGGTTCATGAATCCTGATGAGAAAGACAGTCTGGCACCTGAACCAAGGTAGGTCCCGTTAAAGTTCCACTTGTTGAACTGGTCGAGTGTAACATTGTATGATCTGAATATTGACACAGGCTGGTTGACGAAATAACTGAGTTCATTTTCCTGCTCGATCTCATCAGCTGTCCTCATATAACCCAGGTCGTTAAGTTCAAGCCCGGGTGACAACCAGTTGATTCCTGCAGAATATCTCCAGAATCCCTTTGAACCTTTACCGATTCTTATTTCCCCTCCATGACCTCCCATACTTGTCCTGGAGGTATCATAATCAAGATAGCCGGCTCCCGGTCTCTGGTAATAACGTGCCGATGACCGTTGAAGGATTTCCATTGCCTCCCTGCTGCCCTTCACATAACTTCCGACAAGCTTTGCATCTACATAAAACTCCTTATCCCTGAAGCGGTGAATAAGATCAAGACCTCCGGTAACGGCATCAGTAGGCAGAAACTCGAGTTGTTCATCCTTGATAACACGGTTGGTTGATGTAAGCATACCTCCTATTACAGTCGTTCCGGCATTATAGCCCTTCTGTATCCTTGCCACTGTATAGTTTGTCAGAGGTTCCACCTTAACCGAACTCCGGTTGCCATCCTGATCGCTTATCCTTGCAAACTCATTTCCGGTGACGCTTTCAACAAGACCCACTGAAAGACCTCCTGAGGTGGTTCCGCTGAACTTCACTGAGCTGAGGATGGTTGTCATGTCGGGTGATCTGACGAAAAGATCATCCGTTCCTCTTACAGAGTATGAAGGAGAATGACCTATCCTCCTTGAATAGAAAAGACTTTGCTGATCAAAATTAAAATCAAATATAGTAAGTCCCTCGAGGAAAAAGGGACGTTTTTCTTCATAGAAAGTCTCAAAAGCCGTCAGGTTCATAACTGAAGGATCCGATTCGACCTGTCCGAAGTCGGGATTTACAGTAAGGTCGATAGTGAAATTGCTTGATACCCCAATTTTGGCATCAAGGCCAATGTTTCCTCCCCATGCCTTTCCGTTGTTTATGAACGGATTGCCCGGTTGTTTCTCTGAAGTGCTCAGGCTTCCGAGAGCAAAAGGCATTATTTCAAGGCGTCTCGACTTTGCAAGTCCCTTGATACCTCTCAATTCACCGAAGTTATACATAATGCCCGGACCAGTCTTGGTTTGTTTCTCCCAGTTACTCTCCTCCTGTAGCCTGTCGATCCATCTCCATGTATGCATGCCCCATACCTGTTCATCCTGGTTACTGTAACGCAGCTGGCTGAGAGGGATCTCCATCTCAGCTACCCAGGCAGAATCTTCCATACCTACCTTGCCCTTCCATACTGCATTCCAGTTGAAATCCCAGTTTTCAGGGTTGAAGAGCACAAGGTCTATCTTCTGGCCCCAGGCAGTGAGGTTAAACTCAAAGCCTGTCCTGTAGTCACGGTAACTGTCAAAGTTAACTCCCACAATATCTCCCTCGAACTCATCACGCAGACCCGACCTCCTGCTGATTTTGTCGGGTTCATCGTCATATGCCCTGAAGGCAACATATATATTCTTATCGTCGTACTGGATATTCATTACAGTCGGGTAGGTGGGCTTTGCCCCTTCCCTGGGAACATACTGTGTATAATCGCCAGCCCAGGTTCCCCTGGTCCAGCATTCATCATCCAGCTTCCCGTCAATAACAGGTTTTTGGGTTGTGAGCCTTGTCGTCACATAAACGGGCTGGTTATTTGCAGCCATAGTCCGGGCAGTGGTGTCCTGCTGGGAAAAATCCGATCCCGATACCTGAGGCAATGAAATAAGTAAAAGAACAAATACAGACAAAAACAGATTAAAGGTGTATCTCAACATCTTGAATAATTATAAGTGATTTAAGATTTTAGGGTTCAAAATTAAAACAATAACTCATTATTATAAAACGTGAATAAGAAATAATATTATGTTCTATAACGATTTTAAAAAGCAGATCTGATTCCTGATCATGTCCATCAGGAGGTTCCCGCCAGAAACAGCAGGCACTATACGATAGTAATGACTTCTCAGAGCAGGCCCGAAAGAAAGGCAAGCAGTATGACAATTATTGTCAGGGATGAAACACCTACCGGGAACCATACGGGAGCGATCCATGGCCTTGGAATCAGGAAGAGGACATCAGTTGTTTTAAGTGAAGGCGGCCATCTGATGAGTACATAAAGTGAAACATAATAAAAAAGATCCCAGAAGGCAAAGGTCCACAGGAAGAAGACGGCCCGCTCAGGCCATGTCGCCCCGGTAAGAAGTCCGATGGCGACGAGCATAATAATTGTTGCTGCTTCCCTGCTCTTTTCAATGTTAAGGATGACACGCGGCACCAGTTTATTGAAATCACGGTTCGACCCGCTGTCGGCAATTCCCAGCAGCTTCCTCAGGTAAACCACTACAACCCCTTCGAAATGAGCCATCGCCACTCCGAAAATAGCCGTCAGGACAAGTCTTGTTGCTAAGCTTTCCATGTCTGTGATTTATTGGTTATATTTAATCTCATACATTCAAACGGGTCATCATCATTAGGAGTTAAAAGGCCTCCAGCCATCAGGAATCTGTATTTTTCAACTGAATCGCGGGGCTCCGGGACTGTTTAAAAAATGAATGCAGATAACAGCTCCGGGTTTTGCAAAGCTAAATTTAATTAACTTTGGACACTTCTTAAGCATAATTGTCGGACATAAAAGATGGTACATTGCCAGATCTACTAAGGCCATACGGTGACAAACAGAAAATATTCGATAAGCGGTATCTTGAGATGGCTCTTATATGGGCCAGGAATTCATACTGCCAGCGTCGCAAGGTCGGGGCACTTATTGTAAAAGGAAGAATGATAATATCTGACGGTTATAACGGAACTCCTGCTGGTTTTGAAAATGTATGTGAAGATGAGAACAACCTGACTAAACCATATGTTCTTCATGCTGAGGCAAATGCCATAACAAAAGTAGCAAAATCAAATAATTCGAGTGAAAATTCGACCTTATACGTCACAACCTCTCCCTGTATGGAATGCTCAAAACTTATAATTCAGTCGGGGATAAAAAGAGTGGTGTTCTGCAACAAATATCATAACACCGACGGACTCGATCTTCTCAGGCGTGCCGGAATTGAGCTTGTTTATATTGACCTGGAAAATGAAATCTATGAAATACAGTAACTCCGGACGCAGTATTCTTCTTCCTGTTATGCTCTCAGTGACACTTTGCGCAGGTATAGTTACAGGTTTATTCCTGCCGGGAAAGAACAGGATTCCGCAGGGTGCAAATATAAAAGCGAGAAATGATAAGCTAAGCAGCATTATAAGTATAATCGAATCGGATTATGTTGATTCGGTAAGCAGAGAAGAACTGATTGAAGCTGCCATTCCTGCCATTCTTAAGAAGCTCGATCCTCATTCTGTATATATACCGGCAAAAGATCTTGCAAGAGCCAACGAACCTCTTCAGGGCAATTTTGAAGGTATAGGCATCTCATTCAACCTTCTAACTGATACCATACTGGTTATCAGCACTATTCCCGGAGGTCCTTCTGAAAAAACCGGACTGATGCCAGGCGACAAGATAATTTTTGTAAATGACTCGCTTGTTGCAGGAAGAAATCTGAGCGACGAAACGGTTATGGGTATGCTTAAGGGTCCCAGGGGTACCCAGGTAAAAGTGAAGGTCCTTAGGAAAGGCTTTGCGGAATTGCTACCCTTTGAGATTACAAGGGATAAGATACCCATTTACAGTGTTGCGGTAAGCTATATGGTTAACGACCATACAGGCTATATACTTATAAATAATTTCGCGCTGACAACCTTTGACGATTTCATGAAGGGACTCAGGGAACTGAAAAGTCAGGGCATGACCGATCTGATACTTGATCTGAGGAGTAACTCGGGAGGTGTCATGGAAGCAGCGATCCAGATCTCGAACCAGTTTCTTAAGAAAGGCGAATTGATAGTTTATACCAGTGGACGCAATCAGCCCCGTTCTGAAGCAAGGGCGACCGGGAAAGGGGAGTTTGAGACCGGCGGACTGGTGGTCCTTATAGACGAATGGAGTGCTTCGGCCAGCGAGATTCTTGCTGGAGCCATCCAGGATAACGACAGGGGCACCATTATCGGACGACGTTCATTCGGCAAGGGACTTGTTCAGGAACCTGTACCCTTCCCCGACGGCTCAGGCATGAGGCTGACCATAGCACGGTATTACACACCTACGGGAAGGTCCATTCAGAAACCCTACGAAGAGGGCTTTGACGATTACTACGATGACCTTAATGAAAGATACCTGAGAGGCGAATTTGAGATCCCCGACAGCATTCACTTTGCCGATTCACTTAAATTCACAACACCCGGAGGCAAAACAGTCTATGGCGGCGGAGGGATCATGCCCGACAGATTTGTTCCTGTCGACACTACCGGAATGTCGCGGTATTTTATGGAAGTGAGACCCCTGATTTACAGGTTCGCACTCAACTACACAGAAAACAACCGTGAGGAACTGAAGAAATACACCTCTGCCGGGGAGATGAAGAAGTACCTCGACAGGCAGAACCTGATGCCTAAGTTCGTCGCCTATGCCTCAGAGAACGGCGTAAGAAGAGATCAGCCGGGACTGGATGCCTCAGGGAAGATCATCGAAGTTCAGCTGAAAGCCTATATTGCCCGTAATATTCTCGACAACAAGGGCTTCTATCCCATCTGGCAGGAGATAGACACTACCCTTGAATATGCCATCGAATATCTTGAAAAGATAAAAGGGGATTGAAGGAGACCCTCCAATGAGTCACAGGTGGTCAATATTTACCGGTTAGACTCCTTACAAAATCTGTGAGAACTCTCAGCGACCGGTCCTCCTCCTCTACAAACCCCAGATGACCTGAGTCTTCAAGTATTTCAGCCTTTGATCCGGCCGGAAGTTTTACCTTCGAAAGAACAGCCTCACAGGATATATATCTGTCTTTCCGTCCCAGTATCCAAAGTAAAGGAACCCTTCCCTCCTCGACAACCAATAAACGCTGAGGCCGTTTTATCATACCGTCAAGTACCGCAATGATACCTTCATCAGGAACAGCAGCTGCTATCTCCTTTGATCTCTTAAGAGCCTCAGGCAGCTTCACTGTGTTTTCTTCAGAAAACATCATCGACACATTTTCGGGATACATAAGGAACTTCTTACCAGCCCTGACAATTTCCTTTTCCCTCTCTCTTTTTGCTATTGCCCCTGGAGTATCGGCAAAGGGATGTGAATGGAAAAGACAGAAGCCTGAAAGCAACTCCGGGAACATATCTGCAAAAGCCAGCGCCACATATCCACCCAGGGAATGTCCGGTGAGAAAGACCTTATTAAGGTTCAGTCCCGTGACAAGCTCCTTTAGAGCCTCAGCCATGAATTCCATGGTATGAGTGGAACCAAAGACCGATGACTCACCGTGCCCCGGCAGATCAACGGAGATAACCCTGAAATCCTCAGCCAGCCTGGCCGCAAAACTGTCCCATATCTCCGACGACTCGAGATAACCATGCAGCAGAATAATGCAGTCACCCTTTCCCCTGTCTGAATAGTATAACTTCCCTCCGTTATAAAACACATAATATTTCATCATTAAATAATTTTGATTTTAACAGACTGATGTAACCCATATGTTGATAAAGTATTATTTAAAAGTTTTTGCGTCAGCATAATATATGGATTTCATAATCCAAATATTTAAATTATTTATTTCTTCAATACAACAAGATCTGAGTCAAAAGGTTAATTACCCTAATGCCTAAACAGAACCCGAAGTACCTCATCCGGTGCAGAATCACTGCAGACGGCAGGATAATTATCAGGGCATGTATGCCATGAACGAAACATACGGTTTTACCGACCGCATTTTCTTAAACAGACCGAATATCCGAATAAATATACTTATTTGCATCATGGAAATCTCATTTAAAATCCTAATTTTATAAACATGTTGCATGGGATGGCAACCTGATTTTTATACTTTTGGGACTGAATGAAAAAGATATTTGCCTCATCATTATCACAAAAGTTCACGATGACCCTTGCAGGGTTGTTCCTTCTTGTCTTCCTGCCTGTACATCTTGTCATAAACCTTTTGCTCTTAAAGGATGATCCGGAGCCATTTAACAGGGCTGCTGAGTTTATGGCTTCTTTTCCACTTATAAAGGCCGTCGAAGTTTTTCTTATAGTATCAATTCTTGTTCATGTATCAAACGGAATCTACCTTCAGATAATGAACTGGCTGCGCAGGCCTGTAGCCTATGCTTCCGGCAACAGGTCGGAGACTGCCTTTTTCTCACGTTTTATGATATGGACAGGTTCATCAGTTCTCATCTTCCTAATACTGCATTTCTTTAACTTTTATTTCATGCGGCTCGGGCTTGTTAGAGGCGATCCCGGAAATTTTTATTCCGTTGCCCATGAGCTGTTCAGGATACCCTTATATAATTACATTTATCTTGCCTGTTTTGCATTGCTTGGTCTGCACCTGTATCATGCCATTATTTCGGCAGCACGTACCCTTGGTTTGAACCACCGGATCTGGACCCCTGTAGTTCAGGCAGTTGCGTTGATCTATGCACTGGTGATCCCCTCCGGTTTCGCAATAATATCGGTTACTCTCTGGCAATTCCGTTAACAGAAATCAGGATGGACAAACTTGATTCAAAGATACCTGAAGGACCCCTTCACAACAAATGGACGCATTACAAATCGTCGGCAAAGCTTGTCAGTCCTGCCAACCGCAGGAAACTGGATATTATAGTTGTGGGGACAGGCATATCGGGCGCTGCAGCTGCCTCATCTCTGGGTGAACTTGGCTTTAATGTAAAGAGTTTCTGTTACCAGGACTCACCAAGGAGGGCCCATTCCGTTGCTGCCCAGGGCGGTATAAATGCCGCCAAGAACTATCAGAATGATGGTGACAGTGTTTTCAGGCTCTTTCATGACATGATAAAGGGGGGTGACTTCCGTTCAAGAGAAGCAAATGTATACAGGGCGGCTGAAGTAAGTAACCAGGTCATTGATCATTTCACGGCTCTGGGAGTTCCCTTTGCCCGCGACTACGGCGGAACCCTCGACACTAGGTCTTTCGGAGGGGTTCAGGTATCAAGAACCTTTTATTCAAAGGGCCAGACCGGACAGCAATGTCTTCTGGGCTGTTATGCCGCACTTAACAGGCAGATAAAAAAAGGAAATGTAACTATCTATCCCAGGCGTGAGATGCTCGATCTGGTGGTTATTGAAGGGAAAGCCAGGGGAGTTATTGTCCGTAACCTCCTCACGGGAGCCGTTGAAAGGTACTCGGCTCATGCCGTAGTTCTTGCCACTGGCGGATACGGTACCATCTACTATCTTTCAACACTTGCCGTGAATTCGAATGCATCCGCTGCCTGGAAGGCCCATTTGCGTGGGGCTTTCTTTGCCAATCCCTGTTTCATCCAGATCCATCCTACAAGTATCCCACAGCTAAACGAGTTCCAGTCAAAACTTACCCTGATGTCGGAATCGCTCCGAAACGACGGACGGATATGGGTGCCTTCAACCAGGGGAGACAGCCGGCCTCCGGATGAGATCCCTGAAGAGGAAAGGGACTACTACCTTGAACGCAGGTATCCGGCTTATGGAAATCTTGTTCCAAGGGATGTAGCCTCCAGAGCTGCCAAAGAACGATGCGATGCAGGCTATGGAGTCGGACCAACTGGTCTGGCGGTCTTCCTCGACTTCAGGGATGCACTCGCGAACCAGGGAGAAAAAGCCATTCTCGGGAAATACGGGAACCTGTTCGATATGTACATGACCATCACCGGGAAAAACCCTATTAAGGAACCGATGATGATTTACCCTGCAGGTCATTATACCATGGGAGGGCTCTGGGTCAACTATGAGCTTATGACTACTATACCCGGACTTTTTGCTATTGGGGAATCAAATTTCTCTGACCACGGAGCCAACCGTCTGGGTGCATCTTCCCTGATGCAGGCTGCTGGAGACGGCTTCTTCATCCTGCCATATACCATAAGCAACTATCTGGCAGGCGAAATACGGATACCTGCCATATCAACCCAGGGACCCGAATTCAACGAAGCTGAACAAAACGTCAGAGACAGGCTTTCCATGCTGATGTCGGTCAGAGGACGCCAGCCGGCATCTGCTTTTCATAAACGCCTGGGAAAAATCATGTGGGATCATTGCGGTATGTCAAGAAATGAGGAAGGACTTAAAAAAGCCCTTGTTCTTATAAGAGACCTCAGAGAAGAGTTCTGGAATGATCTCATTGTACCGGGAACTTCAGAAGAACTTAACCAGGAGCTTGAAAAGGCCGGGAGGGTAGCTGATTTCCTTGAGCTATCAGAACTGCTTGTCACCGATGCACTGGAAAGAAGGGAATCGTGCGGGGCACACTTCAGGGAAGAATTCAAAACATCTGAAGGTGAGGCTCAGAGGAATGATAAGGAATTTGCCTTCGTGGCAGCCTGGGAATACAGGGGGAAAGATATAGCCCATGCCCTTCACAGGGAAGAACTTGTGTTTACAGATACCGTAACAGGAGAAAGAAGTTATAAATAGTATTACCGGAGGTTGTAATAAAAATGTAAATATTACCGGAAGGGACAGATGAAATTCACGCTCAGAATATGGAGACAGAAAAGTCCGTCAGCGAAAGGCTCGTTTGAGACTTACCGCGTTGACAATATCTCTCCTGAAATGTCATTTCTTGAGATGTTGGATTCTCTCAACAAAGAACTTGCCGTTAACGGCGGAGATCCTGTTGCCTTCGACCACGATTGCCGCGAAGGGATCTGCGGTTCATGCGGGATGTTCATCAACGGTCACCCCCACGGTCCGGTTAAAGCCATCACTACCTGCCACCTTTCGATGAGACACTTCACAGATGGTGAAACCATTACTGTAGAACCATGGCGTGCCAGACCTTTTCCCGTCATCAGGGACCTTATTGTTGACAGAAGTGCCCTCGATTCCATCCAGACTGCTGGCGGTTATATATCAGTCAACACCGGTTCGGCGCCTGAAGCCAATTCAATTCCTGTCCGCAGGGAAAAAGCTGAAGCAGCTTTTGATTCTGCCATATGCATAGGATGCGGTGCCTGTGTAGCTGCATGCAAAAACGCATCAGCCATGCTTTTTGTCTCGGCCAGGATCTCTCAGTTTGCCCACCTTCCCCAGGGTAAGGCCGAAGCTGCCGACAGGGTCAGGGCCATGGTTGAGATGATGGACTTTAGCGGCTTTGGAAGCTGCTCAAACACCGGAGCCTGCGAAGCTGAATGCCCGAAGCAGATAAAACTGTCAAATATAGCCCGGATGAACCGCGAATATTATAAATCGTCTGAAGGTCTGTTGCCACGGCTCTTCCCTTCAGAAAGAAAGAAAGGGTAAAACCTGTGCTTCAGCTTCAGGCTGCCTGAATCAAAAAAGCTTATTAGTTAAGTATAAGACTCAGGATCCAGAGCATCAAACCGGCACTGGTGCCAAGTATAAGGGTTCCCGTGGTGTGCAGCTTATAACCCTGCCTGATGTTCATACCCGACATCTGTGTAACGACCCAGAAGAAACTATCGTTGGCATGTGACACAACCATGGCACCAGCTCCCACCGAAAGGACCATAAGAGCCCTGGCAACCTCAGTATCAAAACCCATTGAAGGCATAAGAGGATTTATTAAGGAGGCAGTAGTGATGATAGCCACTGTTGAAGAACCCTGGGCACTTTTTATCATCGCCGATATAATGAAGGGCAGCCAGATACCTATATTCAGTCCTGAAAGTGACGATCCAATGGTATCTGCCAGATCTGAATTCTGCAGGACCTTACCAAAGGCCCCTCCCGCACCGGTTATAAGAATTATTGTTGCGGAACCAAGAAGCGCCTTTCCAACCCAGCCTTTCTCAGAAAAGATACCTTCCTCCCTTTTTCTGGGTAACAAAAATGCAAGAAGTACACCTATCAGAAGAGCAATAACAGGGTCGCCGATAAAGCCGAAAAAGGTTTTCAGAACTCCCTCCCCGAAAGGATTTGTCGGGAAGTCGGATAAGGATTTCAGTACGATAAGTATTATAGGAAGAAATATCGGAGTAAGAGCCTTCCAGGCTGGAGGTGAATCCTTCATTTTCTGTGAGATCTCCGCTTCGGATATATCCGGGTTTGGTTCTATGTAAGTCTTTGAAGCAACCCTGACAGCAAAAATCCAGCCCATGGTCAATGCAAACATACTGGCAATTATACCGAACATGATTACAAGTCCAAGGTTGGCGCCAAGGATGCCGGCGGCAGCTATAGGACCGGGAGTAGGAGGTACAAGACAATGAGTGGCAGTAAGTCCCAGACTAAGTGCTATTGCAGGTCCTGCCAGGGATATCCCTGCCCTCTTCGACAGGGCTTTGTTAAGTGGTGATAAAATAACAAAACCTGAATCGGCATAAACAGGTATTGAAACAAAATATCCTATTATAGCCATGGCAAGCGGAACATGCTTCTGACCTATTATCCTGAGTACCCTGTCGGCAAGGGTATAGGCACCCCCCGAATACTCGAGGAAGATCCCAATGATAGTCCCGGCAACTATAACAATTCCAATATATCCCAGGGTGTTTCCGAATCCGGCATTCAGCGATTGTGTTATCTCGTTCAGAGGCATGCCTGTGAAGACCCCAAAAGCAATGGCTGCAAAGAGTAGTGCCAGAAAAGGATGAAGCTTAAGCCGTGTCGACGAGAGTACTATGAAAAGGATACAGAGCAGCAGGACTATGATTAGCAGCATAGAAAATATTTTTAGGAAAGGTAGCTAAAACATGGTTATTTCACAACAGCATTAATATTTAACACAGTTAAGGATATTCTAAGATTGGCAGCAATCTTCAACACCCTCAATGGTTTTGGGAATTGGAATACCCAGCAGCCTGCTCCCTCCTTCAGTTATCAACACATTATCTTCTATCCTGACGCCACCGAAATCCTTCCATCTCTCAACAACGTCATAGTTTATGAATTCCTTAAACTTTCCTTCAGATCTCCAGAGGTCAATGAGTTCGGGAATGAAATAACAGCCGGGCTCAATGGTAAACACATGGCCGGGCTTATATGGAAGGGCAAACCGCAGGGCAGCAAGTCCAAACTGTGAGCTTCGCTTTACCTGGTCGTTATAGCCGACAAGGTTCTCTCCCAGTGCTTCCATATCGTGAACATCCAGTCCCATCATATGTCCCAGTCCATGAGGCATGAACAGGGCGTGAGCTCCTGCACTTACTGCCTCGTCAGTATCTCCCTTCATAAGTCCCAGGTCTTTCATGCCCTGAGCAATTATCCGGCAGGCATTCAGATGCAGATCAAGGTTGGAAATCCCGGGGCGTGCCAGCCTTACTGATTCGGTATTAGCCTTAAGCACTGTTTCATATATCTCCCTCTGCCGGGTGCTGAACCTGCCGTTTACCGGGGTACTCCGTGTTATATCAGACGAATAGTGACGATCCGTCTCGGCACCTGCATCAGTCACCATCATCCTTCCTTCCCTCAGAAGGTTACCGTGATAGTGATTATGAAGGGTCTGTCCGTTAATGCTTAGAATGATTGGGAAGGATGGTCCCCACCCTGCAGCCAGGGCAATACCCTCAATAGCACCGTAAATCTGCTGTTCGGTAACCCCTTCCCTGCACATCTTCATTGCTGTAACATGCATATCGTGGGCAATGGCAACGGCCTTTTCTATCTCTTCGATCTCAACATCCTCCTTTATTGACCTCAGTGAGATGACAGCCTTTGTAAGAGTTTCCGAAGAACCACCCTTAATATTGCAGGGATTTTCATTGAACAGGCGGCCCAGAAGCATCTTTGTATCCGATCTGTAAGGAGGGAGAAAATGAAGCTTCCTTCCCGATAAAAGCAGATCACTTACATATTTTTCAAGCTCTGAAAAAGGGGCCGTTCGCACAACACCACACCTTTCAGCCAACTCCCTGACTGAGGGTTGCGGACCCATCCAGATGATATCGTCAATACCGAAGTCATTGCCAAAAATAATGTCCTCCCCGCTGTCAAAATCCATCACCCCGGCCAGATCCGGAATATCAATACCAAAGAAGTAAAGAAAATCACTGTCCTGCCTGAAACGATAGCAGTTTGCAGGATAATTCATAGGCGACTCAGTGTTCCCCGGGAATAGCGCCACCCCCGATTTAACCATACTGTGAAGACGCTTTCTTCTTTCACTATAAATACCTGGTTCAAACATATCCTGTAGTTTTCTGGTTACAGGCACTAAGGTAACATTGTTCGACGGATGTACCAACCTCCCGGCCTGATTTTCAATCAAAACATCACTTTGAGAAACGCAACATTATTGTTTATGCTGCGTATAACTTTATTCATATGGTACTTAATTTCTGAACAATTTAATAATCATTAAATTAATTTGCGAATACTCTTGCTTCTTAACAGACTTTTGTTATATTCGCAACACAAGTAACCACTTTTATCAACATCTGACGCCAACCATGCCTTACCGAAGACTACCGAACACCGACACAGCCCGTATCAGGGCGATGAGGACCGCCCTCGAGAAAGGGAGGGAGTTACCTCCGGGAGAAATGGCCTTCTCGCCAAAGACTATTGTGAGATTACAGGGATTTCTTCCAAAGTTTGAGCAGGGAATCCTGCTGCATCGCCAGTATCTGGCAACCCAGAACACAAAAAGCCGTAATTACACCGAAGCTGCCAGAAAGGCCCGGCTTTACCTCACCCATTTTATAAGGGTGATGAATATGGCTGTACTAAGAGGCGATCTGCCTTCCGAAACCAGGGCTTTTTACGGTCTGCCAACAAATGACTTCACCACTCCTCCACTTAGATGTGACAAGGAACTTATTACCTGGGGCAAAAGGATAATTGAGGGAGAAGAGAACAGGATAATAAAGGGCGGATGCCCGATAACAAATCCGACAATTGCAGTGGTAAAGGTATGGTACCATAGTTTCATGGAAGCCTATAACTATCATAAAATCCTGTCATCCAGGGCGCTCGACCTGGCAGAAAAAAGTAACTGTCTCCGCAGGGAGGCCGATGAGATCATCCTTCAGATCTGGAATGAGGTAGAATCGACTAACAGCAATCTTTCAGAAGAAGAAAGGATAGCTGAATGTGAAAACTACGGACTGGTTTACTTCTACAGGAAAAATGAACAGGAAAAGGCTGCAATGATACGGAATTTAAGTTCCGCATCGTGACCTAACATTTGCACATAGTTTGAAAATAGCCGATATTACACTGGGCAGCCATCCCCTTTTTCTGGCCCCGATGGAAGACATCACTGATCAGTCTTTCAGGATGGTATGCAAGATGCAGGGTGCAGATTTTGTTTACACCGAATTTATATCGTCCGACGGTCTTATAAGGGAAGGTGTTAAAAGCGTAAAGAAACTTGACCTCAATGATTTTGAAAGGCCGGTAGGAATCCAGCTTTACGGACATCTTTTAGATGCCATGACTGAAGCAGCACTGATAGCTGAAGAGGCCGGCCCCGAGCTTATCGATATCAACTTTGGCTGCCCTGTAAAAAAGATAGCCGGCAGGGGAGCCGGCTCAGGTATGCTGAGAAACATACCGCTCATGATAGAGATGACCTCAGCCATAGTCAGGGCCGTAAAGCTTCCCGTGACTGTAAAGACCAGGCTGGGATGGGATGAAGAAAGCAAAAACATAGTTGAGGTGGCTGAAAGGCTACAGGACACGGGCATAAGTGCCCTTACCATTCATGGGAGGACCAGGGCTCAGCTTTACAGGGGTGAAGCCGACTGGACCCTGATAGGAGAAGTGAAAAACAATCCCCGGATGAAGATTCCTATAATAGGAAACGGAGATGTCAATGGCCCCCTAAAAGCCAGGGAGATGTTCGACAGGTACGGTGTTGATGGCATAATGATAGGCAGGGCAACCGTGGGCCGTCCCTGGATCTTCAGGGAAATAAGGCATTACCTCGCCACCGGTGAACTGCTTCCTGAGCCAACGGTCAGTGAGAAAGTCGACCTGGCATTGCTGCACCTCGGCAAATCCCTTGAATTCAAAGAAGGTAACAGGGCCATCTTCGAGATGAGAAGACACCTTTCCAATTATTTCAAAGGGCTGCCGCATTTCAGGGATACAAGGCTGAAGCTGCTGACAACACTCGATCATGTCCTTATAAGGGAGATCCTCGAAGAGATAAGACAGCAATGGGGAGATTTGAAGACCGGCGACAACTCCTCGGTCTATGATATCTGAATCTCTTCAGCCGGTTCAGCGACCCTGCCTGCAAGCACGCTGATATCATTCCAGCGGAATAATCTTTTAAGTACAAGCAGAAAAATAACACCGGTAATAAAAAGTGCTGCCAGTTCAATCCAGGGAAGGATATTCTGCTGCTCATATAAAGCAGCCGTCTGCAGAGCAGAAGATTTATGCGTTACCATAATGCAGAGAAAAATATTGTTAGCTGCATGGGCTCCCATGGCTGCCTCAATCCCGTCATCAAGAATGGTTATTATGCCAAATATAAGTCCGAAGAGGATATACTGCGGCATCATGGTAAAAAATCCGAAATCCTTAACTTCGGGATTGAAAGAGTGCATAAGACCAAATAAAACTGCAGTCATCACAAGCGGGAACCACCTGTTCTTAACCAGTATACCAAATCCCTGCATCAGATAGCCCCTGAAAAGGACCTCCTCAAAAGCGGCCTGGAAGGGAACAAAGAGGACTGAGATGACTGCAAGTACGAGCAGAGTCACAGAGCTGTTGTTCAATCTGAAATTGCCGGGATCAGCTTTGAGATATATGAAAAGGTAAAGACCTGATAGCAGTAGCCATACTCCTGCCGAGACAAAGAACCTGTCCCACCTGACCTTCCTGCCTCCGTTAATAACTGTTCTGAAAACCCTCCCATGAAGAGGCTTCATAAGCAGTACAAAGGCCAGCAATCCGGCCATAAAAGGAAAGAGCATCATAAATAGCCCCATGTTGGGATCGAGCCCCAGAACACTAATATCATTCGGATTGGCAGCCAGGTCGCCTATCACGCCGGGGTCGGCCTGGGCTTTAAGAAAAAAGGCTACACCAAGGGGAAGAGCCCCTATTGTATTTGTTACAACCAGCACAGCGGCAAACATTATTACATATCTCCAGATGGAATTTCTGCCTTTAAAAGACGATTCAAGATGGTACATATAGTTTTATTGTCAGAATTCGGAACTTGATCCTTTCGGATAATTAATATTATAGTGAAGTCCTATGCTTTGCTTGCGGTTTTTGGCCATTTTAATTATCATATAACCCACATTTATAAGATTCCGGAGCTCACATATCTTCAATGAAATAAGGGATCTCTTGTACAGGCTCTCTGTTTCCCTGTAAAGTATCTCGAGCCTTACAAGCGCACGTTCAAGACGCAGATCTGACCTTACTATCCCGACATAGTTGCTCATTATCATCTGAACCTCTTTCAGGCTCTGGGTGATAAGTACCATTTCCTCAAGGTGCGTGGTTCCTTTATAGTCCCAGTCGGCTATTCTCTCTTCAAAGTCAGACTCATCGCCGATTCTCTTTGCCGAATGCAGGGCAGCCCTGTGGGCATAAACCACTGCTTCGATAAGCGAATTTGATGCCAGCCTGTTGGCACCATGCAACCCTGTCGAAGAGGCCTCGCCCAGGGCATAAAGCCTGTCGATAGTGCTGTGACCATCCATGTCAACCTTTATGCCCCCGCATGCATAATGGGCTGCAGGAACAACAGGTATCATATCTTTTGTGATGTCAATTCCCCTCGACAAGCAGTGTTCATAAACATTCGGGAAATGGTCTTTCAGAGCTTCAGCATCCAGATGTGTACAGTCGAGCCATACATGGTCATCGCCCCATATCTTCATCTCGTTATCTATGGCCCTGGCAACAATATCGCGCGGAGCCAGCGAGCCCCTGTTGTCGTAACGCTTCATGAATTTCTCACCCTCAATGTTCCTGAGTTCAGCTCCAAAGCCCCTCAGGGCCTCAGTAATAAGGAAATTAGGTCTTCTCTCGGGATCATACAGGGCAGTGGGATGGAACTGAATGAACTCCATATTATCAATCATTCCCTTTGCACGGTATACCATGGCAACTCCGTCGCCGGTGGCAATGGCAGGATTCGTGGTTGTCAGGTACACATTTCCAAGACCTCCTGTTGCGACAACAGTAATCTTCGAAAGGTAGGTGATTACCTTCTGATTTACAAGGTCGGCAATATAAGCTCCGAAACACTTGATTCCCGGATAGTTTTTCTTCAGCTCCTGTCCGAGATGATGCTGCGTAAGCAGCTCTATGGCGAAATGATTCTCAAAGATCTCGATATCAGGCTCATTTCTTACCTTTTCCATAAGGGTCTTCTGGATCACCTCTCCCGTCTTGTCCTTGGCATGAAGTATCCTGTATTCCGTATGCCCTCCTTCCCTGGCAAGATCATATGATCCATCCTCTTTCCTGTCGAAGGGAACCCCGAGTTCAATCAGGTCCTTTATCCTCTCAGGGGCTTCCTCCACAACCATCCTTACTACCTCTTCGTTGCAGAAACCGTCGCCCGCTATCAGGGTATCTCTGATGTGCTTCTCAAAATTATCGGGCTCACTGAATACTGCGGCTATACCCCCCTGGGCATATCTTGTATTTGAATCCTCCAGGGCCGACTTTGTTACAAGAGCCACCTTTCCGTATCTTGCAGCCTTAAGGGCATATGTCATACCCGCAATACCTGAACCAATAACCAGAAAATCAGTTCTCTTTTTCATCCGTAGATATTTTAATTTTTAAGGTCGGATAGCCTCCCGCCTGTGGCGGGACAATCTGTGCACTTGAGCTGGAGAACCCACATGTGAGATAATTATATACATGTGTGTTTGTGTATGCAATACATGTGAGTATCATAATGGAGCTTCTAAAAAGAAGTAAATATACAAATAGATTTCGTGAAAGACAGGCCTTAGGACTATTTGCAGCTTCTGTTTCATTTGCAAAGGCCCTGAGCCCTGTTGATTTCAAAAATTAAGGTGCAACCCCCTCATACATTGTAAAACATAAGTTTTTAAACTAATTTTGCCTGCCATAAATCATTACTTTAACTAAAACTACCTATTATGGCTCAGGAAGATGTTTTCAAAAAGCTGGTTGCTCATTGTAAAGAATATGGATATGTTTTCCCATCGAGTGAGATCTACGATGGTCTGAGTGCAGTGTACGACTACGGGCAGTACGGCGTTGAGCTTAAAAACAACATTAAGAAATACTGGTGGGACAGCATGGTCCTTCTCAATGAAAACATCGTAGGTATCGACTCAGCCATCTTTATGCATCCGACAATCTGGAAAGCTTCAGGGCATGTTGATGCGTTCAACGATCCCCTTATAGATAACAAGGACTCAAAAAAAAGATACCGTGCCGATGTTCTTATCGAAGAATATATGGCTAAGATTGAAGATAAGATTTCAAAAGAAGTTGAAAAGGCCAGGGAACGTTTCGGAGAGTCGTTCGACGAAAAGAAGTTCCGTGAGACCAATCCCCGTGTCCTCGCCAGCCAGGCCAAACTCGACGAGGTATACAGCCGTTTCTCAAAGGCAATGAACGATACCAATCTTGAAGGATTAAGACAGATCATACTCGACACTGAGATTGTATGTCCATTATCCGGGACCAGGAACTGGACAGAAGTGAGGCAGTTCAATCTGATGTTCTCGACAGAGATAGGATCCACGTCCGAAGGAGCAAGCAAAATATATCTCCGTCCTGAAACCGCCCAGGGTATATTTGTCAACTTCCTCAATGTCCAGAAGACCGGAAGGATGAAAGTCCCCTTTGGTATCGCCCAGATAGGTAAAGCTTTCAGGAACGAGATAGTGGCCCGTCAGTTCATCTTCAGGATGAGAGAGTTTGAACAGATGGAGATGCAGTTCTTCGTTCAGCCCGGTTCCGAACTTGACTGGTTCAGAAGGTGGAAGGAGACAAGGATGAAATGGCACCGTGCCCTGGGCTTCGGAGATGACAACTACAGGTTTCACGACCATACCAAGCTGGCCCATTACGCCAATGCCGCCACCGATATAGAGTACAAATTCCCCTTCGGATTCAAGGAAGTTGAGGGGATACATTCCAGGACCGACTACGATCTCAAACAGCATCAGAGCTTCTCAGGAAAGAAATTGCAGTATTTCGATCCCGAAAAAGGAGAGTCATATATCCCATATGTTATCGAGACCTCCATAGGCGTTGACAGGATGTTCCTGCAGGTTGTTGCTGCAGCCCTTCAGGATGAAGAGATCAGAAAGGAAGACGGCACAACCGACACAAGGACTGTCCTCAGGCTTCCCTCCTTCCTCGCACCGGTCAAGCTTGCCGTGATGCCACTTGTAAAAAAGGACGGTCTGCCCGACATAGCTGAAAAAATAGTAAGTGATCTTAAATTTGACTTCAACTGCCAGTACGACGACAAGGATTCGATAGGCCGGCGCTACAGA
>CAZXSW010000018.1:0-33059 GCA_964642615.1 uncultured Rikenellaceae bacterium
GAGCAGCTCATTCGTAATGAGCAGGTCCGGGGTTCGAGTCCCCGAGGTGGCTCAAAACAGGTTGCATTTTTAAGTTGTGATTGTTGCATAAATCATTACATTTGCAGCTTTATAAGCGGGAGTAGCTCAGGGGTAGAGCATTAGCTTCCCAAGCTAAGGGTCGTGGGTTCGAATCCCATTTCCCGCTCAGAGAGGTCGAGGGTCCTGACGTTACGCCAGGGGCGTAAGTCAGGATACCATTTCCTGCTCAGTACAGGTCAGGGGTTTGCCTTTATGGTTTAGGTCCCTGATTTTTTTCCCTGATTTCTTAAAGTACAATTAGCAATTAATCAGGATATTACCTTGAGCAAATAGAAGCCAGTTTCAGCATTGCCATCACGTAAAGCTGCCTGAATAAATTGCTGATGGCTTTTTATAAGGTTTATAAAGGAGTTTTTTACCTTTGCACGCATTTCATCCCAAATTCTTATGATAGCAGAAATAATAACCATCGGGGACGAACTCCTGATCGGGCAGACAGTCGATACAAACTCTGCCTGGATGGGAGCAGAGCTGAGCAGGGCCGGATTCGACATACTCCGCCGTTTGTCTGTTCACGACAGGAGGGAAGATATACTATTTGCCCTGGAGAATGTAAGTCTCAACACAGATGTTGTGCTTATAACGGGCGGACTGGGTCCGACAAGCGACGACATTACAAAACAGACTCTGTGCGAGTTCTTCGAAACAGAACCCGTTATTGATAAAGAAGTCCTTTCAATGATCACAGAGATGATGGCCAGGCGTAACATAGGGCTTAACGAAAACAACAGGAAACAGGCAGAGGTACCGGCCTCATGCCGTGTACTTACAAATACAAAAGGAACAGCACCCGGGATGTGGTTCGAAAAACAAGGCAGGATCTTTGTATCGATGCCCGGCGTACCGGTTGAAATGAAATATCTGATGAGCACCCATGTTATTCCCGAACTAAACAACAGGTTCAGGACCCAGGTGATCATCCACAGGAACATAATGACATTCGGGACCTACGAAGCACGCCTGGCCGAGCTGCTAACTGACTTCGAAGCTTCTCTTCCGGGAAATGTAAAACTTGCATACCTGCCATCTTCAGGAGTGATAAAGCTAAGGCTTACAGGAATTGACAATGACCGGGATACACTTAACAATACCCTGCACAACCAGGTTTCAAAGCTTCACAGCTATATCCACGAGTATATATTTGCAGAGGAAGAAACAAGCCTCGAAGCTGTTGTGGGAGCCCTTCTCAGAGAAAAAAAGGCCACCCTGTCGACAGCTGAAAGCTGCACCGGAGGCAGGATATCCCAGATGATCACATCTATTCCCGGATGTTCAGACTACTTCAGGGGATCCGTTGTTGCTTACCATAACAGTATCAAAAGCAGCCTGCTTGGTGTGAGTACTGAAACCCTCGAAAAATACGGAGCTGTAAGTGAAGAAGTTGCAGTCCAGATGGCAGAAGGGGTAAGAAAAATAACTGGCACTGATTTCTCGGTGGCTGTCACGGGAATAGCCGGACCCGGAGGCGGATCTCCCCTTAAACCTGTCGGAACCGTGTTTATTGGGGTTTCCTCCCCGGCCTGTACAGTTACCCTGAAATACATATTTGGTAATGAAAGGGTTATTAACATAGACAGGTTTTCCACATCGGCGCTTAACCTTCTTAGACTTCAGATAATCAGTCAGTAACAACTCCTGCGGCAGATGTTAAAAAAAAGTAGTATATTTATTTGGTTAATACGATTAAAATCACGTATTTTGCGCTTCGTTTGAAAAGAGCTTATTAAAAAGTAGTAAAAAACAGATCCATGTCAAAAGTTTGTCAGGTAACAGGGAAGAAAGCGATGGTGGGAAACAATGTTTCACATTCAAAGAGAAGGACCAAGAGAAAATTCTACCCTAATCTTTTCACAAAGAAGTACTATCTTCCTGAGGAAGATAGATGGATTTCGCTTAAAGTATCAGCTTCGGGCATCCGTCTTATAAGCAAAAAAGGAGTATCTTCCGTAATTAAGGAAGCTAAGCAAAAAGGTTATATCTTGAATTATTAAAAACAGAGGACTAACAGATGGCAAAGAAGGCTAAAGGGAACAGGCAGCAGGTTATTCTTGAATGTACCGAGCACAAGGAAAGTGGAATTCCGGGAACTTCAAGATATATTACCACAAAAAACAGGAAAAATACACCCGACCGTCTGGAAAGAAGGAAGTATAATCCTGTTCTTAAAAAATATACAGTTCACAGAGAAATAAAGTAAAAATATAATACGATGGCAAAGAAAGTTGTTGCAGCAATGAAAACCGGAAGCGGAAAAGTTTTTACCAAATGTATTAAAATGGTAAAATCGGACAAGACCGGCTCGTATCTCTTTAAAGAGGAAGTTGTTCATAATGATCATGTTAAAGATTTTTTTACAAAGAAGTAAAAGTTTTATTCTTTAAATATATCAGGAGCTTTCTTCCCAAAAGAAGAAGGCTTTTTTTATCCTTAAGCATAAACATCTTCGAAAATTCCAACTATGGCCTGGCTCGGTTTTATCGGTAAGGAAAAAAAGGAGAGTCTCAACAAGGGACTCGAAAAAACCAAGGAAAATGTATTCACAAGGTTGTCGAGGATCGTGGCAGGAAAATCAAAGGTCGACGACGATGTCCTCGATAACCTCGAAGAAGTCCTGGTATCGTCCGATGTAGGCGTTGATACCACTCTCAGAATCATAGAACGTATAGAAAAAAGGGTTGAAAAAGATAAGTATCTTAACGCCAGTGAGCTAAACAGAATACTTAAAGAAGAAATTGCTGCTCTTCTGGAGAATTACGGAGATGATTCAAATTCCGGCTTTTCGGAATCCCTTCCTGTAAAACCCTATGTTATAATGGTTGTCGGAGTCAACGGCGTCGGAAAGACCACAACCATTGCCAAGCTGGCCCATCAGTTTACAAACGCCGGAAAGAAAGTATTGCTGGGGGCTGCCGATACCTTCAGGGCAGCGGCTATAGAACAGCTTCAGATATGGGCCGACAGGACTGGGGTGGCGATTGTTAAGCAGAAAATGGGATCGGACCCAGCCTCAGTGGCCTTTGATGCTGTAAAATCAGGAGTTTCGGGCGGATACGACATTGTCATAATTGATACTGCAGGCCGGCTGCATAACAAGATTAACCTCATGACCGAGCTATCAAAGATAAAAAGGGTAATGGAAAAGGTGCTACCCGATGCACCTCATGAAGTACTACTGGTTCTCGACGGATCGACCGGACAGAATGCTTTTGAGCAGGCACGGCAGTTCACGGCCGCCACAGATGTTACAGCCCTTGCAATTACCAAACTCGACGGTACGGCAAAGGGAGGTGTCGTGATAGGGATATCAGACCAGTTCAGGATTCCTGTCAAATACATTGGTATAGGCGAGAAACTTGATGACCTGCAGATATTCAACAAATACGAATTTGTCGACTCGCTCTTCTCAACCGATTAGTGCGGCAGCAGCCATAGTCTATTATGGATATAAGAAAGATCAATATAGTAACACTGGGTTGTTCCAAAAACCTGGTTGACTCCGAAAAACTTTCAAAACAGGTTGAAGCTGCAGGATTCAGAGTTGTAAATGATTCTGATGACTCTTCATGCGGTACTGTAATAATAAACACCTGCGGTTTCATTAATGATGCAAAGGAGGAAAGCATAGATACCATACTCCGTTTTGCCAGGCTCAGGGAAAAAGGCCTTGTCCGGAATATTTACGTGACGGGGTGTCTTTCTGAACGATATATGGAAGAGCTCCGGGGCGAGATCCCGGAAGTTAAGAGATGGTTCGGGGTTAACAATCCTGAAGACATCCTGGCTGAACTGGGAGGAAGTGTAAGAAAAGACCTGTATTCAGACAGGATACTCACCGGCCCCGGCCACTATGCCTATCTGAAAGTCTCGGAAGGATGCGACAGAAGCTGCGCCTTCTGTGCCATACCGCTAATAAGGGGTAAATGTATCTCACGCCCTGTGGAGGAAATTGTTGATGAGGCACTTCTCCTGGCAGCAAAAGGAGTTAAGGAACTGATTCTCATAGCACAGGATCTAAGCTACTACGGCCTCGACCTTTATAAAAAAAGGATGCTCCCCAGGCTTATTGAAAGACTCCTGGAGATCAGATCTTTTGAATGGATAAGGCTGCATTACCTTTACCCGGCTGATTTTCCCCGCGAGGTTATCAGCCTTATGAAAGCTAACCCTGTTATATGCAGATATATAGATATCCCCATTCAGCATATCTCAGACAGCATGCTAAGTCGGATGAAAAGATCACACGACAGGAAGGAGACCGAGGAGCTGCTTTACCATATAAGACAGGAGCTGCCGGGGGCAGCCATCAGGACCACTCTGATAGCCGGGCATCCCGGCGAGACTGAAAAGGAGTATTCTGAGCTGGCTGAATTTGTCAGGTCATTCAGGTTTGACAGGCTGGGAGTCTTTCCCTATTCAAACGAAGAAGGGACATGGTCGTTTAACAACTATTCCGATGATATTCCGCAGGCGACAAAAGAAGCCAGGGTTTCAGAACTGATGTCGATCCAGCAGGAAATAGCATCGGAGCTTAATGAATCAATGACAGGAAGGGAACTAAAAGTAATAATAGACAGAAGGGAGGGTGAATACCACATCGGGAGAACCGAATACGATTCTCCCGATGTTGATCAGGAAGTTCTGATTCCTGCTGAATATGATATTAAGACCGGCTCCTTCTGCCAGGTAAAGATCACCCATGCCGGTGAATTTGACCTCTACGGGGTTCCTGTATCACCCTGACCATTCACGGGCTGTTCACCCGTGTCCTGCTCCCTGTTCTCCTTTTTCTTCTGTATCCTTATCTTTATCTCTGATTTTGCCGGGTTAAAGCCGGCATGAATAAGGTCTCCCTCTTTCAGATCAGCTTTTATAAGCACTTCAGCCATCGGATCCTCGAGATATTTCTGGATAGCCCTTTTAAGAGGCCTGGCTCCGTAGTTGGCATCAAAGCCGCGTTCGGCTATGAAATCCCTGGCTGCAGGGGCAATCTTGAGCATGTAACCCAGTGAAGCGACCCTGTCGTAGAGGCCCTTGAGCTCAAGATCGATGATCTTGTTGATTTCTTCTTTCCCCAGGGAATTAAACATTATCACATCGTCGATCCTGTTAAGGAATTCAGGAGCAAAGGTCTTCTGAAGGGCCTTCTGCAGGATACTCTTTGTCTGTTCATCCCTGGCAGCTTTCTTTGCAGAAGTGTCAAATCCGATGCCGTGTCCGAATTCAGCTATCTGCCTTGTACCTATATTCGAGGTAAGTATCACTATAGTGTTGCGGAAATCAACCCGTCGGCCCAGGCTGTCGGTAAGCTGACCTTCATCAAGGACCTGGAGCATGATATGGAATACATCGGGATGAGCTTTTTCTATCTCATCGAGAAGTACCACTGAATAGGGTTTTCTTCTCACTTTTTCAGTAAGCTGTCCGCCCTCCTCGTAACCCACATATCCCGGAGGCGCTCCAACAAGCCTTGATACGGAGAATTTCTCCATATACTCACTCATATCTATCCTTATGAGATTATCGGTTGTATCGAACAGGAATTTGGCCAGCACCTTTGCAAGCTGGGTCTTTCCCACACCGGTGGGACCCAGGAAGATAAAGGTTCCTATTGGTTTGTTGGGGTCTTTGAGTCCGGCCCTGTTTCTCTGTATCGATTTAACCACCTTATGAATGGCTTCGTCCTGTCCGATAACGCTTCCCCTCAGTTCATCAGCCATCTTAAGCAGCCTTGTTCCCTCGGTCTGGGCTATCCTCTGAACCGGGACGCCTGTCATCATTGCAACAACTTCAGCAACTTTTTCTTCATCTACTATCTCCCTGTTGACTGCAAGCTCCTTCTCCCATTTTTTCTTCTCAAGGTCTATCAGGTCGAGAAGATCTTTCTCCCTGTCGCGGAAGCTGGCAGCTTTTTCAAAGTTCTGATTCTTGACAGCCATTATCTTCTCCTTTTTGGTATCCTCAAGTTGTTTCTCAAGAGAAAGGATCTTTTCAGGCACAATAATATTGGAAATATGAACCCTTGATCCGGATTCATCGAGCGCATCAATTGCCTTGTCGGGAAGATGACGGTCGGATATATAGCGGTTTGTCAGTTTCACACAGGCATCGATGGCGTCATCGGTATAAAGGACATTATGATGTTCCTCATACCTCTCCTTAATATTATGGAGTATATGGATGGTCTCTTCAATGGAGGTAGGCTCAACAATAACCTTCTGGAACCTTCGTTCAAGGGCACCATCCTTTTCAATATGCTGGCGGTATTCATCAAGGGTGGTTGCGCCAATACATTGTATCTCACCCCTGGCCAGTGCCGGTTTAAGCATATTGGCCGCGTCAAGCGAACCCGTTGCTCCGCCTGCGCCTACAATGGTATGTATCTCGTCTATGAAAAGAATGATGTTGTCGTTTTTTGACAATTCATTAAGTATGGCTTTCATTCTTTCCTCAAACTGCCCCCTGTACTTTGTACCCGCAACTATTGATGCCAGGTCGAGCGCCACAACCCGCTTGTTGAAAAGCACCCTCGACACGTTTTTCTTTATTATCCTTAATGCAAGTCCTTCAGCAATTGCTGATTTTCCGACTCCGGGTTCACCTATAAGGACCGGATTGTTCTTTTTACGTCGTGAAAGGATCTGGGCAAGACGCTCTATCTCTCGTTCCCTTCCTACTACCGGATCGAGCCTTCCCTCCTCGGCAGCCTTGGTCAGATCTATCCCGAAATTATCAAGGACAGGGGTATCCGACGAGGGTTTGGAGGAAGCCTGTGGCGATTGCCCCTTACCCGAAGGACCGTAGGGTATATTATCTTCTTCCTCATCCCTTGGAAAGTCGGCCCGGGCTGAAGGCCCCCCCGGCTCAATCATACCTCTCACAAGCTGATAGTCAACATCCAGCTCTGACAGGAAACGCGTTACAAGCGCATTCTCATCCTTAAGTATGGCAAGCAGAAGGTGTTCCGTATCTATGGTGTTGCTTTTTAATGACTTTGCTTCAAGATATACAAGCTTAAGTACTCTTTCGGTACTTCTCAGAAGAGGTATCACCTCATGGTCGGATACGGGCACAGGACTCTCCACCTTAATGCTCTTTTCAAGTGAACTCTTCAGAACCAAAAGATCAACTCCTTGATTAAGAAGTATTTCCACAGCAACACCTTCTCCGTCCCTTAGAATACCCAAAAAAAGATGTTCGGGACTGATATGACTGTTGCCAAGCCTTATGGCTTCTTCCTTACTATAGCCCAGAATATCCTTTACTCTTTGCGAAAATTGTGAATCCATATTTTGTTCCTTCAGTTAATTTCTTTTATAATCATATGTCAATATGTCATATTTTGCCATCCGGCGGGCAAAATACTGCAATTTCAAAGTTAATTCTTACATAAAAGTAATATGGCAATTTTCATGCCCATTTATAAACAATTAATGTTAACAATTACCCGTTATGAATGCTTAAAATTAGCCGATTATTGACTATTTTCGTAATTCCAACTCCCTGTTACGGGGAATAAATATATCTTTTTAATATATAATCAGTTATGTCAGAGAGAGAGAGGATAGTAAAGGTAAATATCGAAGAGGAAATGAAGTCGGCCTATATCGATTATTCCATGTCGGTTATAGTGTCGAGGGCCCTTCCTGATGTCAGGGACGGGTTGAAGCCTGTTCACAGGCGGGTACTTTTTGGCATGTCGGAGCTTGGAGTTCTTTCAAACAGGCCGCATAAGAAATCAGCAAGGATAGTAGGAGAGGTCCTGGGAAAATTCCATCCGCATGGTGACTTATCGGTTTATGAAGCAATGGTAAGGATGGCACAGGACTGGTCGCTTCGCTACCCGCTTGTTGACGGCCAGGGTAACTTCGGATCGGTTGACGGGGATTCACCGGCTGCCATGAGGTATACGGAGGCGCGACTTAAGAAGATTGCCGAGGAGATCCTTTCGGATATTGACAAGGATACTGTCGATTTCCAGCCCAACTTTGATGACTCCCTGCAGGAACCAACGGTCCTTCCTACCAGAATACCCCAGCTTCTGGTAAACGGGGTATCCGGTATTGCTGTCGGAATGGCAACCAACATGCCTCCACACAACCTTGGAGAAATAATTGATGCAACCATAGCCTTCATCGAAAACCCTGAAATTACATCAGATGAACTTCTTCAGTATATCAAGGGACCTGATTTTCCGACAGGAGGAATAATTTACGGTGAACAGGGAATAAAGGATGCCTGCGCTACAGGAAGGGGAAGGGTGGTTATTAGAGCCAGAACTGAAATTGAACTTACCCATTCAGGCAGGGAATGCATAATTGTGACTGAGATTCCCTATATGGTTAACAAGGCGGAGATGATAAGAAAGATCGCCGATCTTATCAATGAAAAGAGACTCGAGGGTATTTCATATATAAATGATGAGTCGGACAGGAACGGGATGAGAGTCGTAATAATCCTTAAAAAGGACGCCACTGCCAATGTGGTACTCAATAATCTCTTTAAAATGTCATCTCTTCAGACATCCTTCAGCGTTAATAATATAGCCCTGGTAAAAGGAAGACCCAAAACCCTCAATACCAAAGAACTCATTGACCATTTCGTAAGACACCGCCACGAAATAATTTTAAGGAGAACAAGGTTTGAACTCGACCAGGCTGAGAAAAGGGCACATATTCTCGAAGGACTTATAATTGCAAGTGACAACATTGATGAGGTTGTTGCAATAATAAGGTCGTCCAAAACCCCCGATGAAGCCAGGGAAAGACTTATGGAAAGGTTTGGACTTAGTGATATTCAGTCCAGGGCCATTGTCGAGATGAGGCTCAGGCAGCTTACAGGACTTGAACAGGACAAACTGAGGGCTGAATACAAAGAGGTTATGGACCTTATTGATTACCTCAGGAGCGTACTTGAAAGCACTGATCTGCAGATGAAGATAATCAAGGATGAGCTTACTGAAATAAAGGAGAAATACGGCGATAAAAGACGTACTGAGATAATACCCAACGCTGAAGAGTTCAATCCCGAGGATTTCTATGCCGATGATGAGATGGTAATTACAATCTCACACATGGGCTACATAAAAAGAACTCCGCTGACTGAATTCAGAAGACAGAACAGGGGAGGCACAGGTTCGAAAGGCGGAAGCACAAGAGAGGAAGACTTCATCGAACACCTCTATATTGCCACTATGCACAATACAATGCTTTTCTTTACAAAAAAGGGCAGATGCTACTGGCTCAAGGTATATAACATCCCCGAGGGTTCCAGAACATCGAAGGGAAGAGCCATGCAAAACCTCATAAACATAGAACCCGATGATCATGTAAGGGCTTTCATAAACGTAAGGAACCTCAACGACGAAAACTATATAAACAATAACTTTATAGTACTCTGCACATCGAAGGGAGTAATCAAGAAGACGTCACTGGAAGCCTACTCCCGGCAGAGGGCAAACGGGGTAAATGCCATTACCGTAAGGGAGGGGGATGAACTCCTCGAAGCAAGAATGACAAACGGAAACCATCATATTATGCTGGCCGTTAAATCGGGTCGTGCCATCAGATTCCCTGAAAAATCGGTCAGACCCATGGGAAGAACTGCCTCAGGCGTCAGGGGAATAAAACTTGCAGATGAGGTTACTGATTTTGTCGTCGGAATGATTACCGTCGAAAATAAAGAAAAGGATGTACTTGTAGTCTCGGAAAAAGGTTACGGAAAAAGATCAGATATAGAAGACTACCGTATTACAAACAGGGGAGGAAAAGGAGTGAAGACTATCAATATCACTGACAAAACCGGCAACCTGATAGCCCTTAAAGATGTTAGTGACAATCACGACCTCATGATAATAACTCAGTATGGAAATATCCTGAGAAGTCCGGTTTCTGCCCTCAGAATCATGGGCAGGGCAACACAGGGTGTCAGACTTATAAACCTCCGTGAAAACGATATTATTGCTTCAGTAGCATGTGTTGAAGTTGATGAAAATGAAGAAAATTCAGATATTCCTGAAGCCGGCACGGAAATTGTTAAATCATAGTGAGAATGATTTTGGCAAAGAATTTGATCTTTAGCAAGTAAAGTTTTACATTTGGGAAATTTTTAAATGGTAATTAAAACAAAATTAAATTAAACAGATAATCATGAAAAAGTTTTTACTGCTGTTTGCAGCTATAAGCATCTCTTTATCAGCGATGTCTCAGAAGGGCAAAGTAACCAGCGCCCTCAGCCTGATTGATCAGGGTGTTCTTGATAAAGCCAAACAGGCTTTGGACGAGGCTATGGTTCACCCGAAATCAAGTAGTTGGTTCAATACCTATTTCGCTCAGGGAAGGTTGTGCCAGGCCGTTTATGAAACAGACAATCAGGCTTATAAGTCTCTTTGTGCTGATCCCCTTAACTCAGCTTACGCAGCTTATGAAAAAGCTATTGAGCTCGATCCAAAAGGCGGGATGAAGAAAAGGATCATTACCAATATGGTCTACAACTCACTGGCTCTTAATCTTTATAATCAGGGTAGTTCGATGTTTGAGGCCAAGGAATTTGATGCCGCCCTCAAAGCATTTGAAACCCAGATAAAGATTACTGAGAGTGATAAATATGCAGGCGCCGTTGATACAGGAATGTATTACAATGCTGGTCTTGCTGCCGTCAACTCAGGTAAAAACGAGGAAGCTATCAAATTTTTCCAGAAATGTGCCGATATGAAATACCTCGGCGTAACACCCTATTTCCAGATCAGCGAAGCTTACCTGGCAATGGGCGACACTGTCAAGGCAGAGTCAGTACTTACCGGACTGGAAGCCAAATTCCCGGGCGATAAAAACGTCAAACTCAATCTCATTGACCTTTATATAAAGAGCGGAAAAAATGATGATGCACTCAGACTGCTTGGTGAAGCCAAAGCAGAAGACCCCGATAACTTCAGCCTCTATTTTGCCGAAGGTATAATTTACCTTAACATGTTTAAATATGATGAAGCTATTGTAAGTCTTGAGAAATCTGTCGAGCTCAATCCCGATTTTTTCGATACCCAGTACGGAGTAGGAGCAGCCTATATTAATAAAGCTTCAGAGATGTTCACAAAGGCTAACGACATTATGGACGTAAATCAATATAGTGCCGCAGTTGACGAAGCTACAGCAGTTTTCGCAAAAGCTCTTCCTTTTATGGAAAAAGCCGACCAGCTTAAACCCAACGACCAGTATACGCTTCAGAGTCTCCGTGAACTTTATTACAGACTTAAAATGACTGATAAATACAATGAGGTCAGGGCTAAAATTGAGCAATTGCAGGGACAATAGTAGTAAACGATAGGGGGGTCGCCATAAATTCTGATTCCTTAATAGAAAAAATGAGCCCTTTCTGAATACAGGAAGGGCTCATTCCTTTTAACAAACAAAATACCCGGAATGAAACGGCTTATTATTCTGATCCTTATAACTGCATCTTTTGCTTTCGGCTGCTCAGAAAAACAGGATCCTGATCCCCAGGGAGAAGGAAAAATTCTTATCCTTATGTACCACCGGCTTGTCGAAGGAGAAGCAGGGAACACCTACGAAAGAAGCCGGAATGATTTCATCGCTGACCTGGAATATCTTAAGAGTCACGATATCAAGGTTATAGACTTTGATAAACTTGAAAAGATCCTGGCTTCAGGAACCATGCCTCACAATAATTGCGCTATAATCACCTTCGACGATGGTGACCACTCATGGTATACCATTGCTCGTCCATTGCTTCTTGAATACGGTTATTGTGCAACCTTCTTCCTCTGGACAAACATGATGGGCCGCGATTCCTTCCTGGGCTGGAACGAAATTGAAAATATGAGCTTCCTGACCTTACCAGGTGGCTTCAGGCCATTCAGATTCGAATCCCATTCATTCTCACATCCGTATCTTCTCGACAGAAGGGCAGGCTTTGAATCAGATACAGAATACAATCTGTTCCTCGATTATGAACTAAGGGAGTCAAAAGCTGCCATCGATGCACATACCCCGGAACCAGTGTCGGTTCTTGCACTGCCATATGGCAATGGTGCAGGTGATGAGATAATTATGGAAGCTGCTGCCAGAAATGGATACAGATGTATAAGAACATCAGTTTACGGGGCTATCGGGGATACTGATACAAATCCTTTAATTCTTCCATCATTTCCAGTACTCGATATAACCGGATCCGATGAGATAGGTTACTATCTGGGACTTTAGCAATAACATTCTGTTTTAACTGATAGGGCAGAATCCGGCATTCATTTCCCGGATAATTCCTGTATTAAAAATAATCTATTTGACATAATATTAATTATAGGCAAATGCTTATATTCCTGACCCTAACCATGATATTCTCCGTCTGATGCCTTATAAGGCTGAATATTAGACTGTAGAACAGATAAGCCACTTACAATTAAATGAAAATAATCGTAGATGTTATTCAGAAATACTTAGTATTGTTCAGCGATTCTTCGGAAGTAAAAATTTCCAGAAATTAATAATTAAGCACCTTTTTTGCAATCAAAGTCTTCGATATCCGAAATTATTTCAGAAAAACAGTAAAACCCCGGCTCAGCCACGCCATTGCTACTTTGAAAACTACCCATCCCAAAATCCCCCATGATATTGTCAGAAATGAAATTGAAAAACAGCCCCTCTCCTATTAAATTTCTATTTATTTGTTTTTCAAATACATACATCATCCCTGTTCAAGATTTTTTATCTCATCAAGATCCCTGTTGAGCCTTGCAAAATGATTATTAACTGAATTCAAAGTGAAAAAGTACGAAGAGAAATAAACCACGATAATAAGGAATAAGGGTAACATTGTTACGATTCCCGGCTCGAAAGTGAACCTTCTGACTATCATAAGGATGAACCCAACCATGGCAACAGGCATCAAAAGGAATCTGATTCTGGTTGTCCTGATTTTATATTTCTCAAGTTCAGCAAGAACCCTTTTTATAAAAAGCACCGGTTTAGCAAGATCCACGCTGCGGATAAGCATGAAATATCTGAGATCCCACAACCAGGTAAGCAGGAAAACCGGAAGAAAAAGTGCCAGTCCAATATAAAACCTTGTTGAAATAATAAATTCAACCTTCAGAACCTTAACAAGAAAAACAAAAAGAAGTGGAGATAACAGACCTGCTGTTGCCTTTATCTTCATCCAGTTCACTTTTCTTACCGGCCTCCTGATAAGCATGTTCCTCAGGAAAGCCTTATTAAGACGTGTGTTTTCTGAGATCTTCCTGTCGTAATCTCTCCAGAATTCATGTAATTCTTTTATTTCCATTATCTTAACGTTTTTGTGTCCGCAATTTTTCTTATCTGTTCCCTGATCCGGCTCAACCTTGTACCTACATTCGTTTTTGATATCCCGGTTATAACAGAAATTTCATCATGTGAATTGCCATCGAGATACAGAAGTATGATGGCCTTGTTAAACTGGTCAAGTTCTTCAATACACTGGTAAAGAATATCCGAAGGTGATGAATCAGCCGAATCGGTAATCCCGCTCTGAACCTCAATCTTATGCAGATCAGATGGAAAATACAAACGGTCATTGTTTCTTTTCCTGCTGAAATTCATTGAAACATTCAGGGCTACCCTGTAAATCCAGGTAGATATTTTTGAATCGCCCCTGAACCTGCCAAACGACCGCCAGAGTTCCAGGGTTATATCATTAACCAGATCTTCCCTGTCCTGAACCGTCCTGGCATACACTCCCGAAATCTTAATAACAATTCCGATGTTCTTCTCCAGGATTTCAAGAAACAGTTCCTTCTGGTTTTTTTCAGTCATCTTATCCTTCGTTACTTAAAACAACTTATCATTTTTACCAATTAGTAACAGCAAGTCCCGAAAAATCACAACCTAATGATTTATTTTTACTGATGACCTTTAAGAAGACTATCAGTTATGGGATTTTCAAACCGGCCTTTAACGAGGCTGTTAACAGAAATGCCACTTCAATGTCTATTCCGGATCTTTAAAAAATATTTCTGCATCCAGGATAAACTTATGGGCAAGGGTTTCTATGGTGTCTGTCAGACTGGCAGTATTGCTGAAATCAGGACAGAGCGCAAGGTCACACTCAACAATTGAATCAATGCCCTTTATAGTTTCAGGCACCCTGTACCTATCCCATCCCTTTTCCCTGACAAGGCTCCAGTACTTCATCTGTATCTGTTTGTTATAACCCGAGAGCCAGGCTTCAAACCTCACATCATCATGAATAAGTACAATGGCTGTTTTAAGACCTTTAGCTTTAAGTACTGGTGTCAGAACAGGAAAATACGTCATGTCCATGTAACCTGAATATATATTCCCCGGAAAGGAATATTCAGGGAACCGATCCCTGAAATGGTTGCGGAGATTCATCATATACTCCATCAATCCCCTGTAAGCTTTCACTATGTCACCTTCCTGCACCTGTCTGCGGTACTCAGAAACACAGTCGTTGAAATCTTTCATGTCTAAAACCGGTTTAAGCGACCCATATAATTTTACTGCAAAAGACCTTAGCCTGGATCATCAGGTGTCTTCAGCGCCTGAAATTATATTTGCTCGTTATTTAATGATCTTTAGTCCTTTATAGCTCTGATAATATCACTCAGCAGTGTGTCAAAATCCATTCCCCCGTTTGATGAAGGTGAATAGCCCAATACAACAACTACCATCTCCCTGGAAGGAATTATAAATATCCTCTGTCCGTCGTGACCCACGCACATATACATATCGCGGGGTGCTGAAGGCAGCTTTCCGCTACGGTTGAGCCAGAAAAACGCACCATATTCACCACCGCTGGCTGAAGCAGGTGTCGTGGAGTATTCAACCCATCCTTCGGGAAGTATCCTCTCACCGTTAAAGACTCCGTCGTTAAGGTAAAGAAGTCCAAATCGCGCGTAGTCCCTTGCCGTCAGATACAGATAAGAGGAACCCACCATTGTTCCCTCCGGATCAACTTCAAATACTGCATTCCTGATCCCCGTCCTGCTGAACAGGTTCCTGTGAAGAAAGGTGTAGTATTCATCATCGCTCCCTATTTTCTGTCGTAGCAGATAACTTACTATATTGGTGGTGCCTGAAGAATAATACCATTTTGTTCCGGCCGGAAACTGTACCGGACGGTCAAAGGCATAGCGGCTCATATCATCGTCGCAGTGAAGCATAACTGTTACATCCGACCTGTTACCATAGTCTTCGTTCCACTTCAGGCCACTCTGCATCTGCAACAGATCATTCATAGTAATATTCCTGCGCTCATCACCCTCCCATTCTGCCAGACCGGCAGGTGCATTGACATCGAGCAGGCCCTCCCTTACCATTATTCCTGCAAAAGAGTTAACAAAACTCTTTGCCATCGACCAGCTGAGAAACCTTGTATCTTCAGAGAATCCGGGCTTATATACCTCTGCTGCAGGAATACCTTTGTGTACAACCATAAAGGCAAAGGCATTTCCATTGTAACCATTTTCACTCATTATCATTTCAGTTACCTTTCCAAGAGCTCCGGCATCTATACCGGTTATTGCAGAATCAGGAAGCAGGTCGCCCAGAGGCCAGGGAACAGTGTCTTTCATGAATGCAGGCGGATCAAGTTCCGGAAATTCTATGTCAAGCAACTCTTCCTCAGTAACATCCCTTAGGAGAGTTGCTCCGAAACCATCCCTGTATAAAGCAACGGACTTTCCCCACAGAAAACGGCTTTTAACTTTTTTATTATCATAATCCACTTCATTCCGGGTTAGTTTAATAAATGAAAAATTAAGATCTGTCTCTTCAATACTCTCCTGGTCCCTCCCCGAAATAAAAACATTGGAACAAAGATTTTTTGCTGCATATCCGGTTATTATTGGCAACAGCGAGTTAATGTAAACAACTCCGGCTGTCAGCAGTATACCTGCAGCCAGGGCCAGAATGTAAAATAGTTTTTTCTTATTCATCCGTATATAATTTATTTTTTAAGGTTCCCGTATCTGCGGGTGAACCACACATGATTGATAATGAATAGTATTCATACGTTTTTGAAATATGGTTCAATCATCTGGGTTTCATAATATCTTAGTCTTAAATGAGATCAGTGGTGTAACCTGATCATTAACTGATCTCAGGAAATTGGTCAGAATTTCCTGTTTGCAGTCACCGGATTTTATTAATTTTCTGCTGTTTTTAATTTCTTCATTACGATTGTCTGCAGGAATGTTTTGATTGAAATTAAAATTAGCAAAGATTTTCATTTTAGAATAAAGGAAATAGGCAGACATTTAATTATTTAAGTTATTTTTTTACAAAATATTGACAATAAGTTTTTTACAAATAATATTCCCTGGTTCTTAATCACAAAAACTATTTCAGTTTACATTTATACACAAGACCGCCTTTACACAAGAATAAAATTAATCAATGAAAAGCATTGAAAAACAGACGCTTGAATTCCTGTCTGAGCTAAAGCTCAATAACAATAAGGAATGGTTCGACAGAAACCGGATCCGATACGAGAGAGCCCGAAAGGATTTTGGATCATATGTAACATCCATGATAGAGGCTTTGTCTGATTTTGATCCCACTATAAAAGGACTTGGAGTTCAAAGCTGTACCTATCGTATCAATCGCGATATACGGTTTTCTTATGACAAGACTCCTTACAAGACTCATCTTGGCGCCTTCATTGTAAAGGGAGGAAAGAGGTTCGGTGACAGGTATGCCGGGTATTACATCCATGTTGAACCGGACAACAACAGTATGATAGCCGGTGGTGCCTACATGCCTCCCATGCCCTGGCTTAAGGAGATCAGGGAAAAGATCGGTATTGATGGAGACAGACTGACTGAGATAATAAACGACAGGGAGTTTATTGATTTTTATGGATCAATTGAAGGAGAGAAACTTAAAGGAGCTCCCCGCGGGTTCACGACTGATCATCCGCACATAGGGCTGTTAAGGATGAAGAGTTTCCTTGTAACAAAGATGATCCCCGACCCGACCATTATCAGTGCTGAAGGCTTTGAACTAGTAATAAAAGCTTCGCGGATAATGAAGCCTTTGAATGATTACCTTAATGACTATCAGGCCGGCTGACCATATCTGATAATTATTACAGGCAGTCTGATTTCTTGTTTCCGGGGCAGGGTCAGTAAGGTCTCTGAACGGGTATCTTTCTTATTCTCAGACTCAGGGGAGTGACTTCAAGATACTCATCGTCCTTTATCTGTTCCATCGATTCCTCGAGTGAGAACCTTATCTTGGGAGCTATCTTAAGACCTTCATCTGAACCGGAAGCCCGCATGTTTGTAAGTTTTTTGCCTTTGACAATGTTTACCTCTATGTCGCCCGGACGCGTATATTCGCCAACAACCTGTCCCTTGTACACATCCTCACCCGGATCTATATAAAACCGTCCCCTGTCCTGGAGCCTGTCAATGGCATAACCTGTTGCCATTCCCTGTTCCAGTGAAATTATTGATCCGTTCTGCCTGGGGAGAAGGTCGTCGCCGCGGTACTTATCATAACCCCTGAACCTGTGATACATCACCGCTTCTCCCGAAGTGGCTGTAAGCATATTGTTCCTGAGGCCTATAAGTCCCCTGGCCGGAATGTCAAATTCAATATGAACAAGGTCGCCACGGGGTTCAATAGAGATCATCTCACCCTTGCGCATAGTAACAAGTTCGATAGCCTTGCCCGACACATCGGCAGGCACGTCGACTGTCAGCGTCTCATAAGGTTCTGATTTTACCCCTTCAATATCGCGGAGGATAACTTTCGGTTTGCCTACCTGAAATTCATATCCTTCCCTTCTCATGGTCTCGATAAGTATAGAAAGATGAAGGATTCCACGTCCGTAAACATTGAAGGTATCTTCCGAGCCTGTCTCTTCAACCCTCAGGGCCAGGTTCTTCTCAGTTTCCCTGAACAGCCTTGTCCTGAGATGCCTTGATGTAACAAACTTACCTTCTTTTCCGAAGAGAGGTGAATTATTAATAGTGAACAGCATACTCATAGTTGGTTCATCAACCTCTATCCTGCTCAGAGCTTCGGGGGCCAGAAGGTCGGCAAGGGTATCGCCTATTTCAAAATCATCGAGGCCTACCACGGCACAGAGGTCACCACACCTCGCCACATCGGCCTTTACCTTACCCAGTCCCTCGAAAAGGTAGAGTTCCTTTACTTTAACTTTCATTACCTCGCCACCCTTTTTACAAAGGGTATATTCACAACCTGCCACTATCTCTCCCCTGAAAACCCGTCCGATGGCAATCCTTCCTACAAAACTCGAATAATCGAGCGATGCCACCTGCATCTGGGCAGTGCCCTCAACATATTCGGGCTCTGGTATCTGAATGAGAATAGTATCGAGTAGCGCCCTTATATTATCAGCGGGCTTTCTCCAGTCGAGACTCATCCAACCATGTTTTGATGATCCGAAAACGGTTTCAAAATTAAGCTGGTCATCTGAGGCATCGAGGTTATACATAAGTTCGAAGATATCCTGCTGAACCTCGTCGGGCCGGCAGTTCTCCTTGTCAACTTTATTTACAACAACTACAGGTTTCAGTCCCAGGTTAATGGCCTTTCCAAGCACAAAACGTGTCTGGGGCATCGGTCCCTCAAACGCATCTACCAGGAGCAAAACCCCATCGGCCATCTTAAGTACCCTCTCAACCTCTCCTCCAAAGTCGGCGTGACCCGGTGTATCTATGATGTTGATCTTTACTCCGTTATAGATTGCGGCAACATTCTTTGACGTGATGGTTATACCCCGTTCCCTCTCCAGATCATTGCTGTCGAGTATAAGCTCTCCGGCATCCTTCCTCTGATCAAGTACCTTGCACTCCTGGATGATCCTGTCAACCAAAGTCGTTTTGCCGTGATCGACATGGGCAATGATCGCAATATTTCTTATTGACTGCATATAAATATTTAAAACGTGCAAAAGTAATATTGTTGAGCGGATTAATGTAAAAAACACTGAAAATTAATTTGAAACAAAAAATTCATATATTTCGGCAAATTAAAAAACCTCTGAAATGAAAAAACTGATCTTCACCTTATTTTTAACGACACTTGCTCTTAATCAGGCTGTTGCCCAGACAGGCACCCTTAAGGTGGGCATGAAAGCACCGGAATGGACCTTCCAGGATGCTGACAAAAACGAGTTCACAATGGATTCATGGGCAGGAAAAGTTCTGCAGATCAACTATGTGGATCCTGACGAATCAGACCTTAATGATCCTTTCAACGATGCCATAAACAAAGCTGCCGATGTTGACAAGGTTATCGACCGCGACTATTTCAAGGGTTTTGGAATAGTTGATACCAAATCGACCTGGAAACCCAACGGACTCATCAGGATGATTGCAGGCAACAAGGCAAAGAAATACGATACAACCATTCTGTTTGACTATAAAGGGACTCTTCAGGATACCTGGGGCATGCCCAAAGACAGCTACAGTGTTGTGATCCTCGACAAAAACAGGGTTTGCCGGGCAATATACACAGGTAAGATCCCTGAATCTGAAAATCAGAAAATTATCCAGCTCATTGTTGATCTGACAAAGGAATAGCCTTATAATGATCAGTTTATGTGGCCGGATCTGCTAAAAGGCAACATGAAACCCAATCTTCTTATAATAGCGGGCACCGGCAACAAGTCGGGAAAGACTTCAGCCGCGTGCCGGCTTATTTCTGAATTAAGGGATCAGGGTGTTGTGTCGGTAAAGATCACTCCTCATTTCCATGAGACTACTCCCGGACTTGTCCTTTTAAAGGAAGAACCTGGATTTTCTGTTTACAGGGAGACCAACAGTGACCTGACAAAGGATACTTCAAGAATGCTTAAGGCGGGTGCCACCGCTGTTTATTTTGCCAAAGCACGGGATAACGACCTTATGGCAGCCTTTCGCGCCATCCTGGACTTTACTGATCCCGACCTGCCACTTATATGTGAATCACCGGCACTTGCCCGTCAGGTTGAGCCCGGACTGCTTATAATAATGAAATCATCATCAGAAAATATCGAAAAGGATATCAACCAGTTGTTAAGACTACCTCATGTAGATATGACGCTTGAAGATATAAATTCAGAATCAGCCCTGCCTGTCCTTTTCCGTGAAGGGAGATGGCTGAGCTGGAAGTATGGGATAGTCACCTGACCTCGCTTATATCTGAGATATCCCTTCCGCCAAGCCGTGCCTTGATCTTCTCCAGATCATTCTTCATAACCTCAATGGATTTTATTATCTGATTTCCTGGAAGAATAGGTTCAGGGAGTTCACTGCTTATGTAGTTGACAAACTTCCATATCTCGCGGACATCACTTACATGAACCTCATATGGCTCGTAGATAGGGTTAAGTGAATAAAGGATAAGCTTACCGTCGTTAAGTATATTGTTTTCAACTATTTTGAACACTATCCCGTCGTTGAAGGTAAACACCACACATGCCTGGCCGCTTTTTATTTCCCTCCAGTCCGTTATAAATTCACCTGTTACCCACGACCCATCGGGAATAGGCAACATTGAATCGCCCTTAAGCTGAAAAGCACGGTATTTTCTTTTATCCGACAGGAATGGCAGTGTAAACACCGGCAATTCCCCGATATACTCAGGATCAGCATAGCCTGTGGTATATCCGGCTTTTGCCTTTTCGGCAACCAGCTCTATGTTTTCCCTGTTCCCGTGATCAACAGTCGTTGTAAGAACCCTGAGGTTGCTACCTTTTATATAGGCATCATACCCGCGTTCAAGTTCTCCAAGCTGACTTTCTGAAAGTCGCGGGATGTCAATCTTAAGAAGGGTGTCAATTGAAATGTTGTAATAACCCGAAAAGGCCACCAGGACATCTATTGCCGGCTGTGCCACACCGTTCTCATAACCGCTGAGAGTAGACCGTTTCAGGTTAAGCCCTGCAGCAGCTTCATCCTGGGTCCTCCCCTTCCTTTTTCTTAAAAATTTTATGTTAGATGCGAAATACATATTGGAAATATTGATTATATTGTAATCATAATATTGATTAATTTCTAATCAAAAATAAATTAAAATATTGAAATAAACAAATTAACATGAAAAAAAATGCAGGCCTCAACGAAATAATTCAACCCGTCATCATTGACTGTCGTCAGGCGGGGCCGGCCGGCGGACAAAACATAAAAAATGCCAGGAAATGCTTATAGCGGGAAGTGCTGAAAGAACTGTTCTTCATCTTGACCTCGACACCTTTTTTGTATCGGTTGAGAGGCTTAAGAACAGCAGGCTTAACGGAAAGCCTGTGATAGTCGGGGGTATGTCTGACCGTGGCGTGGTATCCGGTTGCAGTTATGAGGCAAGGAGATACGGGGTAAGTTCGGCGATGCCCATGAAGATGGCCAGGACATTATGTCCCGATGCCATAACAATAAGAGGTGACATGGAGATGTACACAAAATACTCCTCTATTGTCACGGAAATAATTTCAGAGAGGGCGCCTTTATTTGAGAAGGCCTCCATTGACGAGCATTATGTTGACCTTACCGGGATGGACCGTTTCCATGGCTGCCACAAATGGTCTCATGAGCTCAGGGAGTTCATAATAAAGGAGACGGGGCTTCCCATATCCATTGGTCTTTCAGTTAACAAAACGGTTTCAAAGATTGCAACAGGAGAAGCAAAACCTAATGGTGAGATTGAGGTAAAAAGAGAAGCCATCCACCCCTTTCTCGATCCTCTTTCAATAGGCAAGATCCCCATGGTAGGGAAGAAGACCTATCACACCCTTCGTTCAATGGGTATTTCAACGATCTATACACTGAGAAACATTCCGGCAGAGATGCTTGAAAAGCTAATGGGCAAAAACGGTCTTGAGATATGGAAAAGAGCCAACGGCATTGATTCCACGCCTGTAACATCCTACTCTGAAAGGAAATCAATAAGCTCCGAGCATACCTTTGAAAAGGACACCACAGATATGACAATGCTTAACCGGCTTATTTCGGGTATGGTTGAAAAAAATGCATACGAACTGAGGAATCAGGAAAAACTTACATCCTGCGTCACGGTAAAGATACGCTACTCCAACTTTGACACCCATACCCTGCAGAAGAGGATACCGTATACTTCCTTTGACCATGTGCTGGCTGATGCTGCCCGTGAACTCTTCAGCAGACTCTACCAGCGGCGCATGCTCATCCGTCTTGTAGGGGTCAGGTTCAGCCATCTTGTCCGCGGCGTTCAGCAACTCGACATCTTCGACGACACTCCTGAAAAGATAAATCTCTACCTGGCAATGGACAGGATAAGAAAGCGTTTCGGACGCGATGCCGTGTGCCGGGCCTCAGGGGTTATGACAGGTGCCGAAAGAGAGGAAAAAGCCCTCAGACAGCTCGAAAATGCCATTAACGAGCAGAAAATGATGGAAGACAGACTTAAGAGAGTCTGGGGCTTCGTAAAATAACTTCTTTCTGAACTGAATCAAAAGAAACTGAAGCCATGTATCTTAACTGCCATTCATATTACAGTCTCCGCTACGGTATGATGTCAGTGGAAGAGCTGGTACTTAATGCAAAAGACGCCGGCGTGACGGCTATGGCCCTGACAGACATAAACAACTCAACTGCAATCCCCGACTTCTGCGTGGAATGCACAAAAAACGGAATAAGACCCATCGGAGGAATCGAATTCAGAAACGGAGACCGCTATGAATATACGGGTATAGCCCGCAACAACAACGGGATGCGGGAACTTAACGAGTTCCTTACCATGTGTAACTTCGAAAAGATACCCATCCCCTTCCCTGCTCCTCGCTTCAACGATGCCTTCACAGTATATTCACTCAGCAGAATACCCGACAGAAATCTCTTCGACAATGAGCTTATAGGAATCAGACCTGATGAGATCAACAGACTCATCTCCCTCTCCCCATCAGGGAAATTAAAACCCGGCTCCCTCATTCTGCAATGCCCGGTGACCTTTGCAAAAGCCGACGACATTTTTATACACAAAAGCCTCAGGGCAGTCGACAACAACATCCTGCTAAGCCACCTCAGACCTCACCAGCATGCCGGAGAAGACGAGTTTTTCAGGCCCTCAGGATATTACAGCAAGATCCTTCAACGATTCCCGGAAATACCTGAAAACACAGCGCGGATAACGGACGAATGCTGTATCAGCTTCGACACCAATGGACTTAAAAATAAGAAGGTGTTTTCAGCAAGCAGGTACGATGATAAACAGCTTCTTGAAAAACTTGCCTGGGACGGGATGCTGTACAGATACGGAAAAAACAATGCCGAGGCAAAAAGAAGAATAAGTCACGAACTCGAAATCATCGACAAACTCGGATTCTCAGCATACTTCCTTATAACATGGGATATAATAAGATACTCCATGTCGCGGGGATTCTATCATGTAGGAAGAGGAAGCGGAGCTAATTCCATCGTTGCTTACTGCCTTAAAATCACCAACGTTGACCCCATCGACCTGAACCTTTACTTCGAGAGATTCATCAATCCCAAACGAAGCTCTCCTCCCGATTTCGACATTGACTATTCGTGGAAAGAAAGGGATGAGGTTACCGATTATATATTTAAAAGGTATGGCATGAGGCATACTGCTCTCCTGGGGACAATAAACACATTCAGGGGCAGGTCTATAATCCGTGAACTGGGGAAGATCCACGGACTGCCCAAAGAAGAGATAGATGCCATAATAGAAAACCCTTCCGCAGAGAATAACAGTAACGATATAACACGTCTTATCTTCTCTACCGGATCAAAAATTGCCGATTTTCCCAATATGAGAAGCATCCATGCCGGAGGGATACTTATATCTGAGGAACCAGTAAGCTGCTATACTGCCCTCGACATGCCTCCGAAAGGATTTCCTACCACACAGTGGGATATGTATACAGCCGAAGAGATAGGTTTTGAAAAACTCGATATACTGAGCCAGCGGGGCATCGGGCATATAAGCGAATGTGCCTCGATAATATCAGCCAACAGAGGCGAAGATGTTGACGTTCACGCCATCCAGAAATTCAAAACCGACCCACTTATCAAAGAGTACCTGAGCACGGGCGAGACAAAGGGATGTTTCTATATAGAAAGCCCTTCAATGAGAGGATTACTTCAGAAACTCAGATGCAGGGACTACAGGACCCTTGTTGCCGCCAGCTCGGTGATACGCCCCGGCGTGGCACGATCAGGCATGATGAAAGAGTTTATATTCAGGTTTCATAATCCCGGGAAATTCAAATACATACACCCGGTAATGAAAGAGCAGCTTGAAGAGACCTTCGGTGTTATGGTATACCAGGAAGATGTTCTTAAGGTGTGCCATCACTTTGCCGGACTCGACCTTGCCGATGCCGACACCCTCAGGCGTGCCATGAGCGGAAAATACAGGTCGAAGCAGGAGATGCAGAGGATAGTCGACCGCTTCTTCTCCAACTGCCGTGAAAAAGGATACGACGAAGAGATAATAAAGGAGGTCTGGAGACAGATAGAATCCTTTGCAGGATATTCTTTCTCCAAGGCTCATTCAGCCTCTTATGCTGTCGAAAGCTTCCAGAGCATCTTCCTGAAGACCCACTACCCTCTCGAATTCATGGTGGCCGTGATAAATAACTTCGGAGGGTTCTACAAGACCTGGGTATATTTCCACGAGGCAACAAGATACGGCGCCTTTGTAAAACTGCCATGCGTAAACAGAGGCAGGTATAAGACCTCAATCATCGGAAAGGATATCTTCCCCGGATTCATCCATATCCTCAGTATAAACCACAACCTGGCCATGTCAATAGAAGAGATACGCGGAAGAGAAGGTGATTTCAGGGACCTTAACGATTTCGTAACCAGGGTGTGCCCCGGCCTTGAGCAGCTTCTTATACTTATACGCGCCGGAGCCTTCAGGTTCACAGGAAAGAACAAGGCACAGCTTATGTGGGAGGCCCACATGATATTGAACCGCAAGGCCCCGCAGACCATGCGCCCGCTGTTCTCCCCCCCTGCTAAGGACTTCGTCCTGCCCGAGCTATCCCAGGGTGCCGTGGAAGATGCTTACGACGAGATAGAACTGTTTGGATTCCCTGTAACAATATCATGGTTCGACATGCTCATCACTTCCTTCAGAGGCGAGGTGACAGCCCGTAACATGCTGAGATACAAAGGCAGAAAAGTAAGAATGGTAGGGCATCTTGTTACTATAAAGTATATCCGGACCGTAAAAGGAGACTGGATGAACTTCGGCTGCTTCATAGACAGCGAGGGCAACTACTTCGATACAACCCATTTCTCGTCTTCGCTTGCCAGTTATCCCTTCAGGGGAAGCGGTACCTATCTCATAATGGGAACCATAGTCGAGGAATTCGGTTTCCCGTCAGTGGAAGTCGAAAAACTTGCAAAGCTGCCTGTAAAAGCCGACACGAGGTACTGACCTGTCATTCTCCCGAAAGCCTGGAGGCCTTAAGTACCCCTTTGATAGCCAGCATTTTGCGAAGAACACCGTAAAGTATGTCGTTGTTGGGGACCATCACTGTGAGGATGCCTTCAAACATCCCGTCCTCCATATTGTAGTTGAAACTCCTGATGGCAACATTGTTTGCGGCCAAAACATCGGCTATCCTGTTTACCATACCTATCTCTTCCACTCCCGTGATCTTTACCGAAGCTATGAACGAAGGACTTGTCTTTGCCTTGGTCCATCGTGCCGAGATGACCCTGTACGGATACCTCGACATCATATTATGGGCATTCGGACAACCTTTCCTGTGAATCTTTATCCCTTCCGATATGGTTACAAAACCAAAGATATTATCCCCGAAAACCGGATTGCAGCATTTTGCAAGCCTGTAGTCAAGACCTTCAACCCTGTCCTCTATTACCAGATAATCAGAATACTGAACCTCCTGTCCCTCCTTTGTCTCCTTCACGGCAGGCTGAGCCTGAGTCTGAGTCTGAGCCTGCGATGCACCCGCCTGCTGACCCGGACTGTCTGATTCCAGCAGAATATCCTTAATATCAAGTAATTCAAGCTTCCCGGTATTTATTAGAAAATAAAGATCCTGGGCCGTCTTGAAATTATAATGGTTTATGAGTTTCTGTATAACCTGGTCACCATAAGGGATCTTCCAGTTCTTCAGACGCCTCATTAACATCTCCTTGCCCTCGGCAGCAGCCCTGGTCTTCTCCTCATTAAGAGCCTGCCTTATCTTGGTCTTTGCCTTGTTGGTTATAACAAACGAAAGCCAGTCCTGCTTGGGCTTTTGATTCTTCGACCGTATAACGTCAACATGATCACCGTTCTGAAGCTGGTATCTGATAGTGACATTTCTCCCGTTTACCTTGCCTCCCACACAGGTCGAGCCGACTGCAGTATGGATATCAAAGGCAAAATCAAGCAGAGTGGCCCCGGCAGGAAGCTGTCTTAAGTCGCCCCTGGGTGTAAAGGCAAACACTTCATCTGTATAAAGGCCCGACCTGACCTGGTCAAGAAACATACTCTCCTCTTTATCAGACGATTCAAGTATCTCTCTCATCTTCGACAGCCAGGTATCCAGTCCGCCCTCACCCCTTATCCCCTTGTATTTGAAATGAGCAGCCAGACCTTTTTCGGCTATCTCATCCATCCTTGTGCTTCTGATCTGAACCTCAACCCATTTTCCCCTGGGCCCTATGACTGTTGTATGCAGTGACTCATAGCCATTTGACTTGGGAACCGAGATCCAGTCGCGAAGCCTGCTCGGGTTGGGCTGGTACAGATCGGCAACTATCGAATATGCCCTCCAGCAGTCTGACTTCTCATTCTCCGGTGTTGTATCAATGATTATCCTTATGGCAAACAGATCGTATACCTCGTCAAATTCAACTCCCTGCTTCTTCATCTTAAGCATTATGGAATGAATCGATTTGGTCCGGCTCTTTATAATAAACTTCAAGCCCTGCTTTTCAAGGATTTCATTAAGAGGTCCTGAAAACTCCTTTATAAATTTGTTCCTTGATGCTGTGGTCTGTTTCAGCCGGCATTCCACATAATTATACTGCTCCGGCTCAAGATATTTGACAGCAAGGTCCTCCATCTCCGACTTGATGTTGTAAAAGCCAAGACGATGGGCCAGGGGAGCATAAAGAAAATATGTTTCTGAAGCAAGAGGCAGCCTGTCAGGCTCCGGAGCATTGTCAAGATCTCTCATGTACTCAAGGCGCTCAACAAGTTTTATTAAGATAACCCTTACATCGTCGGCCAGGCTGAGCAGGAGTTTCCTGAAGTTCTCGGACTGGTAGGCAGATTTTGAAGAGCTGATACCTGTGATCCTTGCGAAGCCTTTAAGTATGTCTACGACTTTTTCCCCGAAGAGATTATTAAGCTCGGTATCTGAGAGATCTAGGTTCCCGTATGAATCGTGAAGAAGAGCCGTTATTATAGATGTGAGGCCTAGCCCCATCTCCCCTGCAATAATTCTTGCTACCGAAAGTACATGAAGTATTCCGGGTTCCCCTGTAATTGTGGTATTGTCACCACATGACATGACAGCCAGATCAAGGGCTTTTCTTATCTTAACCGAATCGGACGGGGCTACCGTTCCCGCTGAGGCCTTAAGCAATGCCCTGTATCCCGATTGTATCTTTCTCTGATCCATAAGTGACTTCTCTGAGTCACTAAAATAAGCAATCAGAACCGGATTAACAATAAGCCTTAAAAAAGCAGTACGGACTTAAACTTTAAGGATATCACTATTTGTTTTCAAGGCTGTCGAGACTTTCGAGCCCGCTGATACCTGTACTTTCGGACAGACCCGGAAGGCTTCTGAGGTCAAAATCCCCTTTTATTGAAATCAGTGAGTTATCATCAGCACCACCGGATATTACAAGTAACTCAGCTATCCTTTCGCCCTTTGGCAGAATCAGGAATTTTGTAGTCTGCCCGGCTTCTTTAACCACCATAAGCTCTTCGTATACAGAAAGATCAGTGTTACGGCTGAGTTCCGTATAAAGGTCTGTTCCTTTCCCTGCTCCTTTATCCTCGGCAGTAAGTATCCTTATCGAAGTGAGCCTGTTGATAAGCTCCCTGCCTTCTCCCTTCGGGGTGAACAGGCCAAGCATCCTGCTTGAAATATAAACCGAAGAGAATCCCTCCTTCCCTGAATACTTCTCAAAGAGAGCATCAGTTGCATTTGTCTGGGCCGGCAAAGCTGCGGCATAAAGCAGCAGAGCCAGCAGAAGAACCGGTTTTGCAGTATATCCGGCAAGGGTCCGGCGCATAAAGCCGGCACATATATTTTTCAATAAGGCCCTGCTCATGCAATGCCCTGCATCATCTTCACTTCCTGAAAAATCAACTCTTTTCATATTTTCCTTTATTATTCATTATCATCAAATCCGATCAGCCTGAGTTTGTTCTCAAGGTCGGAAACGGCTGACATCTCCTTCCCTATCCTTGATACTGACCCTGACACAAGCCGGGTAGCACTATTCATCTTTTCTATTGGTTCAAGACCTTTCATCCCTGAGTTCATCTTTTCTGAAACCTGGTTAAGGATCCTGATGGTTTCAGCGTAAGCAAGTTCAGGATCAGAAAAGGTATCTGCAGGTTCAGACTTGTCGCTTAACAAAAAATAAACACCTGTAAGCAAGACAATTCCTGCTGCAAGACCCGTAAGCGAATACATAACTCTCATAAGCAGCCCCTTACGCCTTCTTTTTTCTTCCAGGCCAACGGCTGCAATTATCCTGTCCTCAAAATCGGGAGAAGGAGACGGAATTTCTTCATCTTCCGAATAAAACCTGAAAATATCCTTTTCAGGAAAGGATTCAGGTGACAGATCTCCCTGCAGGACTAACTTCCTCAGCATTTCTTCTTCCTCCTCACTGGTTTCAGCATTATAGTACTTCTCCAGCAGCTGTCCTATCTCATCTTTATTCATCCAGATAACTGTTATATTGATCTCTTATCATTTTTCGTGCCCTCGATACCGCCACTCTTATAGTATTTATATTCTGACCTGTCTGTTCACTTATCTCGCAGTACGAATATCCGTCAATTTCTCTCAGACGGATTAAATCCCTGTAATTACCGGGCAGAAGCATCAGAATCCTCTTAAGGGCTGAAGTCATTTCTTCCCGCTCCATAAGCTCATGCGGTGAAGGTTCTTCTATTGCCTGTTCTGAAAAAAGTGAGGCATCTCCCGTCTCTCCCGGTCTTTTCTTCCTCAGCATATCTATGCAACAGTTCCTTGTCATGGTAGCCGCCAGAGCTTCTATACTCTTATATTCATCCAACCTTTCACCCATCTGCCAGAGTCTGACAAAAACTTCCTGCACGGCATCTTCGGCATCACTTCTGTCTTTCATTATCCTGTAGGCATAACCGTACAACTTGCGGCTCAGTGAGCGTATAAGATCATTAAACTCTGTACCGGTCATGCCTGGTTTGAGATTATTTGAATTCAGAATTATCAATTAAAGATATCAGTTTTCTTCATCTGATTCATTATATCTCTGTTCCGTTCTGAAATGTTCCGAGATGCGTCTGGCATCCTTCTTTGAAATATTTCCCTTTACCTGGACTATAAGATTCTCTCTTCCTCCTGCCAGTACCAGGAGTTCAGAAAGTGCTCTTCCCCTGCTTTTTATAAGAACCCTGAAATCGCCATCTGAGTCCCTGACACTCATGAACTCTTCATAACCCCTGGTGCTCACTTCATCCGTCAGGTGATTGCGGCTGGCCTCCCTGCCGTGGTCCTTGTTATCCCGTGCCAGAATACGTATCTCAGTTATCTCTCCCGAGATACCATCGTCATCGTATTCATCTTCAAACAATCCCGAGAACTTAAGAAGACTGCCGTCCAGTCTGAGAGTCACATATCCTTCCCTGTCACCGTATCTTTCAAAAACCGCATCGACCGATCGTTGGGCATTCAGTGAACAGGTAAGAAGAAGGAAGCAAAAAGAGATTATTAAATAATTTTTCATGGCAGTAAATCTTAATGTGAATTAATCATTTTACTACATGACGGACAAAAGCAGGAATCATTACAGAAATATCCCGGAAAAATTTAAAAATGTCAGACCAACAGTCCTGACTTCTATTTCAACGGCGACCGGGGCTCTCTTGACATAAAATTATAGTAGACCCTGTCGAGGATCCGAGGGATTATCCTCTGGAAGAGTGCTGTGAACTTACCTTCCCATGTCAGGATCATGTTCCTCCTTTTATGACGTATGCCGCCGAGGAGTTTCCGTGCTACAAAACCAGGAGATTGAAGTTTCTCCTCGGACCGTGGCGAATCGCCCTGCTCCGCTCCGTTTGCAGTAAGGGCATGTTTTCTGATATTGCTGGTTGTAAATCCTGGAGCAATAACCATAACGTGCAGACCATTCCTGAGGTTCTCTATCCTGATGGTCTCCATAAAACCGTGGATGGCAAATTTTGAGGCTGAATAGCCTGTCCTTCCCGGAAGACCGTTAAAACCGGCAACCGAAGAGACAGCCACAAGTGAGCCTTTTGATTCAATAAGGTGAGGGAGGGCATATTTTGTGCAATATACTGTTCCCCAGAAATTAACGTCCATAAGCCTGTGAAGTACCTTCAGGTCAACATCGGTAAAAACAGCTCTCATTGATATTCCTGCATTGTTAACCAGGATATCAAGCTTTCCAAACCTGCCTATAGTGGCTTCTACAAGCATTTTACAGTCTTCTTCCCGGGAAACATCTGTGACGGTATAGCAGACATCAAAACCCTGTTCTTTCAGTTCTCCGGTTATCAACCTTAGTTTGTCTTCCGATCTTGCCGCAAGCATCACTCTGCTCCCATTCCTGGCAAATTCACGCGCAACTGCTTCTCCTATACCCGAAGATGCTCCGGTTACAATGACTGTCTTCCCACGAAAAAAACTGTCCATATTTCAGGTTGCTTATTTAGTACCTGCGAAAATAAGATATTTTGGTTTTAACAGGAAAATAAGAATTACAAACAGGGATAATAAAAATGAAAACTTTTTTTGGAAGGGAATATTTTTAATTTATCTTTGCACTCGCAAAATCAGAAGAAAGGATTCAGTAGCTCAGCTGGTAGAGCACATCCCTTTTAAGGATGGGGTCCTGGGTTCGAGCCCCAGCTGGATCACAATGCAGTCGTTAAGACTGCTTTTTTTTGCTGTGGCCCGAACAGCCTACGCGGCAGTCAGGCACCTTCGCTAATGCGACATCCCCGAAAGAACACGGATCCCTTGCCGCTTCTACCCCAACGCTTATGTTTTCAGGACAATGTTCATTATAACCCCTGTTCCTTTTTTAAAGACAGCAGAACAAAGAATATCCTTTCATAATAATGCAATAAAAAAAAATTACTATATTTATAAAGTGTAAAAATGACATTTAAAAGCTGAGAAAACAAGTTCCCTGGAAGCATGATAAGGACGATTTTTTCTGGATACCTCCGGGGTCAAAAAAGAAAATAACTCTACAAACTACAGTAATTCAATCACTAACAAATCCTACAATGAAACATTTCTTTATCAGTTTAGTATTGGTGGCCGGTCTGTCTGCATCGTTATGCAATGCCCAGACCACACCGGCAGCCGTAAAGGAAGACTTTAAGCCTTCCGTTTTCAACCAGCCCGGGAAAGAATATCCCATGGTTAATTCACAGGGTTATGCCCGTTTTCGTATTGAAGCACCTGAAGCACAGAGTGTCTCCGTAAGTCTCGGTCTTGGTGGCAGAGGTGGCACCAAACTTGTAAAAGGCGAAGACGGTGTCTGGACCGGAACCACCGAAGGTCCTCTGGATGAAGGTTTTCACTACTATCATCTGACTGTTGACGGAGGGGTATTCAACGATCCCGGAACCCTTAACTACTACGGATCAACACGCTGGGAAAGCGGTATAGAGATTCCGGCACACGATCAGGATTTCTATGCACTTAGGGATGTTCCCCACGGCTTTGTGCAGCAGATCCTGTTCCCTTCGCCCAGTACATCCACTTCACGCAGGGCATTTGTCTACACTCCCCCCGACTACGGCAAGGACAGGAACAAGCGTTACCCTGTTCTTTACCTTCAGCACGGCTGGGGCGAGGATGAAACGGCATGGAGCAACCAGGGCCATGCAAACCTTATAATGGACAATCTCATTGCTGATGGCAAGATAGAGCCCTTTATAATTGTTATGACCTACGGTATGACCAACGAAGTCAGAATGGGTGGTCTGAGAAACTTCGATATGAGTCCGTTCCAGACTGTACTTGTTGATGAACTGATACCCTATGTCGATGCCAACTTCGCAACCATAGCAGACAGGCAGAATCGTGCCATGGCAGGACTGTCAATGGGCGGAATGCAGACAAAAACAATTACCCTTAACAAGCCTGAGATTTTCTCACACTTTGGCCTCCTGAGCGGCGGCACCTACAGTCCTGAGGATCTCAAGGACAAGAAGGACGTGAAACTTGTCTTTATGAGCTGCGGAAGCAAAGAGAACCCCGATGGTGTAAACAATGCCGCAAAAGCTCTCAAGGAAGCAGGTTACAATGCCGTATCCTTTGTATCTGAAGGTACAGCTCATGAATTCCTTACATGGAGGCGCAGTTTATATCAGCTTGCTCCGCTTCTTTTCAAAAAATAAATCATTTAAAGTATGGAGCTTCGTGCCCCATACTTTTTAATACCAGAAACAAAGACGAAGGTTAAAAATTTATTTTTGGGATTGCTTGCTTTTGCGATGTCAAATACGGTCACCTTTGCCCGGAAAGCCCCCCCACCTGCCGAAGACTTGGAACCTTCATCTATTAACAAAATGAATCGTTGTTGCCGGCTGACAGTAATCATTTAGCTGCCAGAGGATAACAACCGGCTCAAAAAATATTAACTCCATAAATTACATATTAAATGAAAACCAGAACGTATGTATTGATTCTTACAGCACTTCTGATATTAAGTGCGGGAGCTGAAGCCCAGGAAGCCCTGTACAGCAATGAATTTCCACTTGGTGATATAACTATTACAG
>CAZXSW010000019.1:0-33037 GCA_964642615.1 uncultured Rikenellaceae bacterium
GCCCAGGAAGCCCTGTACAGCAATGAATTTCCACTTGGTGATATAACTATTACAGGAGGGCCGCTTAAACATGCCAGCGAACTTAACCTTGAGGTGCTTCTTGAATACGATACAGACAGGCTGATAGCTCCCTTCAGAAAGGAAGCAGGATTGCCTGAAAAAGCCAGTCTGTATCCGAACTGGGCCGGACTCGACGGTCATGTCGGGGGACACTACCTGTCTGCCCTGGCTATGAACTATGCTTCAACAGGCAATGCTGAATGCAAAAAACGAATGGATTACTTCATTTCTGAACTTAAAGCCTGCCAGGATGCCAATACGGCAAACAACCCCTCATGGGGAAAAGGATATATCGGAGGTGTGCCTGACAGCAAGCGGATATGGAGTACTCTGAAGGAAGGCAACTTCTCAGCCTACCGTTCAGCATGGGTCCCGTGGTACAACGTACACAAACTGTATTCAGGACTGCGTGACGCATGGCTCTATTCAGGCAACGAAGAAGCAAAACGTATCTTTATTGAATTCTGTGACTGGGGATTGGAAATTACATCAGGACTCTCAGATGAACAGATGCAGGTAATGCTCGACACCGAACACGGCGGGATGAATGAGATCTATGCCGACGCCTTTCAGATGACAGGTGATGAGAAGTACATCAGGGCAGCCAGACGGTTTTCTCATAACATGCTTCTTGATGCCATGGCAGACGGGACTGATAATCTGGATAACAAACATGCCAACACTCAGGTCCCAAAAGCCGTTGGATTTCAAAGAATTGCTGAACTTACTGATGATGACAAGTATTCACGTGCCGGCCGCTTTTTCTGGGAAACAGTAACAGGAAACCGCAGTCTGGCTTTTGGTGGCAACAGCAGGCGGGAATTCTTTCCCGGTGTGGAAGCCTGCACGGACTTTGTAGTTGATGTTGAAGGTCCGGAAACGTGTAACTCCTATAACATGCTTAAACTTACTGAAAACCTGTTCAGAGTGAGTCCTCTGGCAGAATATTCAGACTACTATGAACGAACCATGTTTAACCATATCCTGTCGACACAGCATCCCGACCATGGCGGTTACGTATACTTCACTCCCGTAAGGCCAAGACACTACAGGGTGTACTCTGCACCCAATGAGGGAATGTGGTGCTGTGTCGGAAGCGGGATGGAGAATCACGGGAAATATAATCAGTTCATTTACACACACAGCAACGACTCACTTTTTCTTAACCTTTTTGTCGAATCAGAACTCAACTGGCGCAAAAAAGGAATTAAAATAGTACAGGAAACCAGGTTTCCCGATGAGGAACAGACCAGACTGAGAATAAAGGAAGGAAAGGGCTCATTTACCCTTATGGTACGCTATCCTTCATGGGTGAGCAGTGGTGACATGAGGATAAGCATAAACGGCAAGGATTATGCCTTTAACGCAGTCCCTTCTTCCTACATCGCAATTAATAGGAAATGGAAAAAAGGAGATGAGATAAATATCAGTCTGCCAATGCACCTTTCTGTTGAAAGAATGCCAAACGTCCCACAGTACGTTGCAATTATGTACGGCCCGATTCTTCTGGGTGCCAGGACAGGCAAAGAAGATCTGAAAGGACTTGTTGCCGATGACGGAAGATGGTCGCATATTGCAGCAGGAGAAAGGCTTCCTGTAGACAAGGCCCCGGTTATTATTGAGGGTTCTGAAAAAGACATCACCGCGAAACTGACTCCCGTAAGTGGGAAAACCCTTACCTTTTCGGCCTCTGATCTTAACCTCGTAAATCAGCCAGGCCTGGTTCTGGAACCTTTTTTCAGGATCCATGATGAAAGGTATATGGTGTACTGGATGTGGCTTAACAATGAACAGTACACAAGCTACCTCGATTCTCTTTCAAGGGTTGAAAAAGAAAGGACTGATCTTCAGAGAAGAACAGTGGATTTCGTAGCACCGGGAGAACAGCAGCCTGAAGCTGACCACCTTATCGAAAAACTTAGTTCCGGTACAGGAAACACACAGAACGAATTCTGGCGCGACGCCAGGAACAATGGGTATTTCAGCTATCTGATGTCAACCAATTCAGAAAGTGACCTGAGCCTGCTTGTCCGTTACTGGGGAGCCGAATGGGGAAACAGGAGTTTCAACATCTATATCGATGACACCTTGCTTGTTTCTGAAGATAACACAGGTAGATGGAATCAGAGTCGCTTCTTTGATATTGAGTATCCCATACCCAATGAAATGGTTAAAGGAAAGAATACTGTGAGGGTGAGATTCCAGGCATTACCCGGAAACACAGCCGGTGCCGTTTCTTACCTGCGGCTTGTGAGAAAAAAATAAAAAAAGCCGTCCTTCATTCCGGGGGACGGCTTTTTTAAATCACTTATGACTTTCAAACCTTGTCGTAAGCCATCGTCTCGGCCATATCACCGAACGAAGACGAGGAACTGGAATCAATAACCAGGTTTGCTCCATCCATCTTATATACCTCGATGATAGTCATGTCACCCCCGTCACCGATATTGAGTTTAGAGGTGATCTTAAGAGACTTTTTGTCAGCAGACCAGACTGCTGTTGATTTTCTCTGCGAATCCTGCCATCCTGTATTAACACATTCTTTACCGTCAAGGGTATACTTTTCGGAGAGAGTGAACTCCTGACCACCAAAGTCAGATATCTTCTCAATACTGAAATCATTGCCTTTCTGAACGATAGATACCGTTGCAGGGGCCATGCTGAACTGATCTCCCAGCTTGCTCTTGCCTGAATTAAGTTTCCACTTGCCTGAAAAATCAGGAGCCTGGGCAAAGGAAGACAGTGTCAGTGCAAATGCTGCCAGAACAAAGATGATTTTTTTCATTGTTGTGTTAGTTTTAGTAGTTGATTATTAATAGTTAATTAAGGTTATCTAAACAAATAAATCAAGCTTATAAATTAAACCCGCAATCCCGGGTAATAAATGACCAGTGATTATTTAGAAAGCACAGGAATCTGTCTGTTAATGGATTCCTCAAGTGAAATAAGGGTTTCGGTACGTACAACTCCCGGAATTGTCTGGAGCTTATCTGTAAGGATCGTCCTGAGATGCTCATTATCGCATGCATACACCTTTATGAACAACGAATAGTTGCCCGTTGTATAGTGGCATTCAATTATTTCCTTAATATCCCTGAATTCATCTATCACCTCCCTGAAATGGTTGGGATGGTCAAGGAAGATCCCTATATAAGCACAGGTTTTGAATCCGACAAGCACCGGATCAACCTTGAATTCGGAACCCTTTATAACGCCTATCCTCATAAGACGCTGAACACGCTGGTGAATTGCTGCGCCTGACACCCCGCATTCCCTTGCAACTTCAAGGTAGGGTACCCTGGCATTCTTTGTTATGATATCAAGAATTTTTCTATCCAGATCATCTACATATGTATTATCTGCCATGTTTATAAGTACTGGTTAATGAATTAAATCTGATTTTTCAGGATGCTTATTAAATAGAAGCAAAAGATAATAATTTTATTCCTAACAAAAAATAAAATAAATAAAATTGAATAAATGTAAGCCGTAAACGAAAGCTGTATTTTTAGCGGTTGATAAAGCCTGTTATTTCCCCTAAATGGCCGAATCCCTTGTTTTCCAGGTAATCTGAAATTCCATTAACAATTTTAACAGAAGCAGCAGGATCGATAAATGAGGCAGTTCCCACTTCAACAGCTGAGGCACCGGCAAGGATGAACTCAAGTGCATCTTCGGTAGTCATTATCCCTCCCACACCGATCACGGGGATCGAAACGGCCTTTGCAACCTGCCATACCATCCTGAGGGCCACTGGCTTGACGGCAGGACCTGATAAGCCGCCTGTTACCGTTGAAAGTGAAGGTTTCATTGCAACAGTGTCGACAGCCATACCCAGCAGTGTATTAATAAGAGAAACGGCATCAGCTCCCTCCTCCTCTGAAATTCTTGCAAATGACACTATATCAGTAACATTTGGTGACAGCTTTACAATCAATACCCCCGGATATACAGCCCTGACACGTTTTATCACCTCACGTGCCGTCTGAGTATTGGTGCCAAAGGCCATGCCCCCCATCCTTACATTGGGACAGGAAATATTCAGCTCGATTGCGGATATCTTTTCAAGTTTACCGGCACGTTGGGCAAGAGCGACATAATCATCAACTGTACTACCGTTGATGTTCATTATAACATTTGTATCGAATTCAGAAACAACAGGATAGATCTTAGTCTCAAAATAATCCATGCCCTTGTTCTGAAGTCCGACAGAATTTAGCATTCCTGATGGAGTTTCAGCCATCCTTGGATATGGATTCCCCTCCCTGGGTTCAAGGGTAGTGGCCTTTAGTATAATGCCTCCAAGTTCAGACAGATTAATAAAATCTGTAAATTCAGAACCATAACCAAATGTGCCTGAGGCTGTAAGAACAGGATTTCTGAACTTTAGCCTTCCTATTGATATGCCCAGATCTACCATTTTAATTCATTTGTATTAAAAACAGGGCCCTCAGTACATGTACAAACATTGCCTCTTACAGTTTCGGCCACGCAGCACAGGCATACCCCTATTCCGCATGCCATCAGTTTCTCAAGCGAAACTTCGCAGATAATGTGCTTTTCACTGCAATAACGGGCAACAGCTTTCATCATCCGGTCGGGACCGCAACAGTATACCCTGTCATAAACAGCAGTCTTGAGAACCGGATGATCGGTCACATAGCCCTTCACCCCCTCTGAACCATCTTCAGTAGTGATAAAAACATTGCCTACAGCCCTGTATTCTTCTATCTCCATCATTCGTTCGCTGTTTCTGAAACCCAGCAGTATATCGGGGGTAAAACCTGAAGACTTAAGGTGTTTTGCAAGAAATAAAAGAGGAGCCACTCCGCAGCCGCCTCCTATCAGAAGAATCTTTTCAGTGCCTGAAGGTATGCTGAAAGTATTTCCAAGAGGGTATATAAGGTTTATCCGGTTACCAGGCTCAGCTTCTGAAAGCTTTCTTGTGCCTTTTCCGGCTATCTGTACAAGCAGTCTGATGGTATTGCGTTCATAGTCAACGTCATGGATCGATATCGGTCTGCGGAGGAAAGTAGAAGGACTTCCGTCAATCCGGACCTGGGCAAACTGTCCGGGTTTTAGCTCGGGAAGACCTCTTTCACTTAATAATTCCAGAACAAAATGATCCTTGCTGATCTTTCTGTTGGCTGTTACACGTAAGTCTTCTGTTCTTTTAGGCATGGATAATCTTTACAGCAAATATACTTTTTTAAAGTATCACAGTAAAATATTCAGTTTCCATTTCCCGGAAAATACTCCCTGAAGGTATTGTCATCGTAAAACCACACTATCCTGTTGATTTTCAAACAACCATTTTTATTACCTGCTACCTGATCGGATACTATTATACCATTTTTTTCGCGGATTAAATCTCCGTCATCTGCCTTAATGGTTGCTGTTTCCTTCTGTTCAGGCATAGGGTTGATTTCACTGTTGAAAAGCTCTGCCAGTGTCTTTTCCCTGTACATCTGACCTTTTCCGAATAACAGCCATTCAACTGAAAGGGAGGGGTAGGTCTCAAGCATTTTTACTACAAAATCGAGACTGGGCTTGTTCCTGCCCGACAGAATATGGGAAATTCCCGAAGGCTGAACCCCAATCTCCTCGGCAAACTGCGCTGAAGTCTTGTTTTCACTCCTGAGGAAGGCTGAAATACGTTCTTTCATCGGTTTGTAATTTTAATTTTAATTGTCTGATGCAATCCACATGTTTGAAAACTATGTAAATGAGTGTTTGTAATACATATGTTTGGGGTTAATCTTTAAAATTCCTTTTACAAATGTAAACATTTAAGTCATTACTTGTGTAATTTAATTTGGTTTACAAATGTAATTCAGATACAGTTATGTAACTATTATATTAAAAAGTCAGATATTAATGCTTCCCGATAACATTAATTAGCTTTGTAACCAGCTGATGTATTACTTTAATTTAGATGTATAGTAAATTGGTATACAGTACTATATATAATCTACCTAATCGTCTGAATCCCTTTATTACCCTGAAGGCAGCGAGATAGTTTACCAGTACTTGATATTAATCATATAATATATTAATTTATAATTATATATGATCTCAAATAATTAAAATGTTAATGGAGTTACTTTTGTAAATATATTTATGTAAAATATTTGATTACAGACGTAATTCAATGGAATGTCAGGCTGATTTACATTTGTAATTCGTGTCTTTTGGGCCGGACTGAGGACAGGTTGCAGGGTATACCTTACCTCTCCTTTTAGGGTTGAAAGTTCAAATCAAAATCCGGGCGTTTTTCGGGGCAATTAACGGCAGTGGTACGGATTATTCTTTTCCTGCCGGGTTGGGATAAAAAAAAGTATCTCAGGGAAGGATAATTGCGATGGATTGTATTTCTTTATGAAGCAAATACGAATACTATGGGTCTTCGACGCTTATCATTTCCCCTTCACTACCAGATATTGACAGCCATGCTGGCCGGAGGGCTTTTTGGTTACTTCTTTTCGGAGGCAACAGTCTACACTGACTGGATGGGAGAAATATTCCTCAGAGCCCTTAACATGATAATCGTGCCCCTGGTGCTTTTATCGGTTACCACCGGGGTTTCATCCACCGGTGGCAGTGGCAGTCTGGGAAGACTGGGAATAAAGACTATCGGATTTTATCTTTTTTCAACTCTGGCAGCTATCACTACCGGTTTTGTCCTGGTTTCTCTGATAAGACCAGGGGAAGGTTCAGACCTTGGGTTCAGGGTTCCTGTTGAAGATATATCGCTTGTCGGGGAGAGCTTTGGAAGCACTTTAAAGAACATAATACCCGACAACATTTTTAAAGCTATGGCGGAGGGGCAGATGCTTCCTGTGATTTTTTTTGCCGTTCTTGCAGGTTACTTCATTACCACGATCGATACAGACAAGAGCCGGGGACTTAATGATGTCCTGAATGCTGCACTGGATGTGATAATGAAGATCACCCTTTTTATAATCCGTTTCACCCCTCTTGGAATATTCAGTCTTACGGCAAAAGTTATTGCCCAGCAGATATTCATAGGGAACAGTATCAGTGATGTGCTTAGTCGTCTGGGGCTATATACCCTGACAGTGATGGCTGGACTGCTTATTCACGGGCTGGTTACCCTTCCCCTGCTTGTGAGGTTCATTGGTCGTGCCAACCCCATAAGGCATCTTAAAAATATGGCAACACCTTTACTTACAGCATTTTCTACATCATCATCGAATGCAACACTTCCACTGTCTATGGAAGCCGTAGAGAACAGGGATGGTGTCTCAAACAGGATTGCCAGTTTCACCCTGCCGCTTGGTGCCACCATAAATATGGATGGCACAGCTCTTTACGAATGCGTAGCAGTGATGTTCATAGCCCAGGCTTACGGTATAGACCTGAGTATTACACAGCAACTGCTTGTAGTTGTTACAGCGCTGCTGGCTGCTATCGGGTCGGCGGGTATTCCAATGGCCGGACTGGTTATGATGGCTGTCGTGCTTAAGGCTGTCGGACTGCCATTGGAAGGTATTGGTCTTGTGCTGGCTGTAGACAGGATCCTTGATATGTTCAGGACAACTATAAATGTATATGGCGATACCTGTGCAGCAGTTATTATTGCCAGATCCGAGGGGGAAACCCTTAAGATATGAGTTTTGAGAAAGCTGTAATCCGATCAGGAAGGGCTATTAACTTTGACCTTCATCGCTGCACGAGCCCTGGCATCCGTTACTGCTGTGACTGCCGCATGAAGAGCAGGAATGATTGACTGCATTCAGTTCTTCAGCGGAGGCTTCCCTTACTTCAGTTATCCTGCCTGAGAAACAAAGATCAACACCTGCCATAGGATGATTGAAGTCCATTTTAATATGGGTATCGGTGATCTCATTGATAACACCGGTAAGAGGGTTACCCTGTGAATCCATCATAGGAACCTCATTGCCTACCTGACATATGGCTTCATCCAATACTCCGTCTTTTGTGAAAACTGATACGGGAACATCGATTATCATGCTCTCCTCCTTCTCACCATAGGCATCTTCAGCACTTAAGGTGAAACTGAAACTCTCTCCCTGAGAAAGTCCGGAAATATTGCTTTCAAAAGACGGAAGCAGCCTGCCTGAGCCAAAGATAAAACGCAGAGGGCGATTCTCCTCAAGTGCCTCGATAATCCTTCCTTCATTATCAGCCTCCCTGAGTTCATAAATGAGAGAGACCATCGTGTTCTTTTCAATTTTCATACCTCTAAGATTTTTTTGAGCCGGTAAAGATAAGAATTCCCGGGCCTAATCACATAAAATCAGAACAGAAATGAAACCCTTATTTCAGGATTACTGTATATGCCATAACCTGAGTCATTTACAGGCCACAGCACCATAAAGTTCAGGGATGATCTGCGTCCGGTCTGCTGGGAAAGTCCGGCTCCCAGCAGCAATGTCGAAGTAGTAAAACGGCCGCTCATATAAGGATTCTTCCAGTAGGACGACTCCAGGCTAAGTAGTTCGTATTCACCATGAAGAAAAATTCCTGTATTGATACCAATTGGGATAACCGAGCTTATATCCCTCAGAAAGATATACTGAAGATAGGACCGTCCACCGTAGATATGTGTGTTTGAGGATCTGAAGCTGTAGTACCTGTAGTTGGGACCGGCGGCTATACCAAGTCGGGGAAGTACCCACATTCCAACAACAGGCGAAGCCTGGATATCTGTAACTGTTCCAAACTGAAGCCCGAAACTGCCTCCGAAAAAAAGCCTTTCCTTTACCGGAGGAACATAGTCAGGGTTATCCTGTGAATAAGCCGCTGAAGGAAGCAGCAGGATGAAAAACAGCAGAATAGCAAATCGGTTTAACATAACTGAAATCGGTTTTTCCCAGCTCAACATAAAGGCAATTTATTACCTTTACAAAGTGTTAGGCAAATAAACAAAAAAAATGGCTATTTAAATAATCTACCCCTGAAATGAATATTCTGGTTAATGGCGGAAGTCACGGTATCGGTCGCGAGGTTGTGACTTACTTCGCAAAAAACAAAGACAATCAAATAGTTGCAACAGGAAGGGATGAAACTGCCCTTAAAGAGCTTGTCAGGGGCAGCATACATGGAAATGTAACTTACCTTGTAATGGACCTGGCCAGGACCGATGAACAGGAATCTTATATCAGGGATCACCTGAACAGGAGGTTCAGCTCTCTGGATATACTGATTAACAACGCTGGGATACTCATAACGGGTGACTTCATGATTCTGACCAGCGACGATGCCAGGCATCTGATGGAGGTCAACTTTATAGGGCCGGCAGCTCTTGTCAGACTGGTCAAACCCCTCCTGAAAAGAGGTTCCCACATTGTAAACATCTCAAGTATGGGGGGATACCAGGGCAGTTCAAAATATCCCGGACTGTCATTTTACAGTTCTTCAAAGGCAGCACTTTCATGCCTGTCCGAATGCCTTGCAGAGGAATTCAAGTCTGAAGGTATCAGTGTTAACACCCTGGCTATTGGTTCGGTTGGTACAAGTATGTTTGAGAAAGCCTTTCCCGGACATTCGGCACCCGTTAAACCTGAAGACATGGGGGCTTTCATTGCCCGGTTTGCTGAATCAGCCAATGTTGTTATAAACGGGAAAGTGATACCGGTTGCTGTCAATAATCCTTAAGACAGATAAGCTGGCAGAAGTCTTTAATCTTATACTATCTTGATATTTAATGACCTCTTTATCAACATAAAGAAGCAATTCACCTCAAGTATATGTTTTTATATCCATAATTCCATCCAGGGCCATCAGACCGCCAAGGGCAAGAGCCTTCATTTCGTCTTCTCCGGGATAAACGACAACACGGGCCAGGAAGCCCGCAAGAGATTTTATCTGGTTTACAAACCATTCCTGATAAGCCATTCCCCCGGTTAGAATAATGGCATCGACCTGACCTGCCAGAACAACAGCCATGGCCCCTATTTCTTTGGCAACCTGGTAGGCTGCGGCTTCGCTTATAAGCCGGGCATTCTCATCTCCGCTTTCAGCTCTTTCACATACTTCCTTGAAATCGTTTGTTCCCAGGTAGGCTACCATTCCTCCTCTGCCTGCAATCATGGCTTTTATCTCCTCATGAGTGTAGCGGCCGCTGAAACATAGTCCGGCAAGCTGTCCTGAAGGAAGTCCTCCTGAGCGTTCGGGAGTAAAGGGTCCCTCTCCGTCAAGGGCATTATTGACGTCTATAACCCTTCCTTTTCTGTGAGCCCCTATGCTTATACCTCCGCCCATATGGGCAACGACAAGGTTAAGGTTCTCATATTTCTCACCCACGGAGCCGGCATAGAGCCTTGCTACTGCTTTCTGGTTAAGGGCATGGAATACAGATATTCTTTCTATCTCCGGATGCCCTGAAATTCTGGCCACAGGAGTCATTTCATCAACCACCACCGGATCAACAATAAAGGCCTGGGCCGAGGGAAGCGAGGCTGCAATTTCATCTGCTATCAGACCACCAAGGTTACTGGCATGTTGTCCTCTGGCTGCTTCATGCAGGTCGTGTTTCATTTTTTCGTTTACTGCATAGATTCCAGAAAGAACGGGTTTTAGGAGGCCACCCCTTCCAACAACGGCAGCTATCCTGTCAAAATCGGTATTCCTGACAATCAGCTCGTTCATTATCAGGTCTTTTCTGAAATAGAACTGATCTGAAATTCTGTCGAATAATGATAATTCAACGGCTGAATGTCTCAGTGTCACCTCAAAGATTCTTTCCTCCTCCCCGAAGAGAGAGATCTTGGTGGAGGTGGATCCCGGATTAATGGCTAAGATCAAACGTTCCGACATATATGCTTGCCTGGTGATACCTGTTTTATACGTATGATGTCATCCCTGCACGTGCAAGGTATAATCATTAACAACTAAAAGAAGGACCTGCCTGTTCTCCGGCATCTTTTTCAGTTATCTGCTTGCAGCAGCTGACAGAAGTATGCTGTCATATTTTGCCTGTTCCGAGTCGGACCTTGATGTCAGCACAATGGGCACTGAGGCTCCAAGTATCATGGATGCGACCTTGGCCCTTGCAAAAAACACAAGTGACTTATAGAGGACATTGCCCACTTCAATGTCGGGCATCAGCAGGAGATCAGTATCTCCGGCCACTTCACTCTTTATACCCTTATGCCGGGCGCTTTCGAGACTGATGGCATTGTCGAAAGCAAGCGGTCCGTCAATAATGCAGTGGCGTATCTGGTCCCTCTGGTTCATTTTCGAGAGCAGTGCTGCATGAAGGGTTGCTTCCATATTCTCGTTCACCATTTCAACTGCACCAAGCACTGCCACCTTGGGCATCTGGTAACCCAGGCTATGGAGAAAGGAGACCGAATTGTTGATAATAGCTATTTTATCCCTGAGGTTGGGGGCAATGTTCATTGCAACATCTGTAACCGCAATCAGCTTATGGTATGTCTCAACCTCAAAGAGGGCAATATGTGACAGCAGATTCCCCGTCCGCAGGCCCCAATCCCTGTTAAGAACCCTTTTAAGTAAGGCTGATGTCCCTATCTTTCCTTTCATAAGGACATCAGCCTGTTTAGAACTTAACATTTTTACTGCTGTTTCTGCTGCAAGATCTATATCGGGCTGGTGAACGATCGTCAGACCGGTAACAGAAAAACCGATTTCTTCGCAGATTGCCATTATCCCTTCCCTGTCCCCAACAAGCACAGGCTCAATGATATCATCCTGCCAGGCTCTCATAACAGCTCCCAGTGAATGCTGATCCTGGGCGGCGGCGAGTACCAGTTTTCTTTTGGGCTTGCCGGCCACGATCTGTTTAAGATCAGAAAGGTATTTTAATGCCATATCTTCAGTCTTTTAAGCTACTATCAGACAGTATGGTGTTCAATGATGTACTTGGTGTCGGAGGCAATCACAAGTTCCTCGTCTGTGGTAATACACATTACTTTCACCTTCGATTCAGGCTTTGAGATAACTATGTCCCTGCTTTTGACAGCATGGTTGACTTCCCTGTCGAAGACTATACCAAGGTTTTCCATTCCATCACATATCATCGCCCTCATATTGAAGTCGTTTTCCCCTACCCCGCCTGTAAACACAAGCAGATCAAGGCCGTTAAGAACAGCTATATACGACCCTATAAATTTCTTAACCTTGTAGGCGTACATCCTAAGAGCAAGTAATGCCTTTGGGTTGCCCTCACCGGCGGCTTTCTCAAGATCGCGCATGTCAGAAGATAGCTGTGATATTCCGGCAACGCCGCTTTTCTTGTTTATCAGATTATTGACACCTGTTACATTAAGATGTTCCTTGTCGGCAATATAGATAAGTACCCCGGGATCTATCTCTCCGGTTCTGGTGCCCATTATCAGTCCGTCAACCGGGGTGAAGCCCATGGAAGTATCAATACTCTCACCGTTACGTATGGCAGTTATTGATGCTCCGTTCCCAAGGTGACAGGTTATTATCTTAAGGTCCCTGACATCCTTCCCCATAAATCTTGCAGCCTTTGATGCCACAAACTTGTGGCTTGTTCCGTGGTAACCATATTTCCTTATCTTGTACCTCTCATAGTACTCATAAGGCAGGGCATACATATATGCATAGTCGGGCATAGTCTGGTGGAAGGAAGTGTCGAACACCGCTACCTGGGGAACTCCTGGAATAAGCTTTTCAACCGAAAGTATCCCTTTCAGGTTGGCCGGGTTATGAAGCGGGGCCAGTTCACTGCAGATCTCGATCTGCTTCTTTACTTCATTATCAACAAGGATACTTTCCTTGTAGCTCTCACCCCCGTTAACAACCCTGTGACCAACAGCCTTGATCTCCATAACACTTTTGATAACACCGTGTTTCGGATCGGTAAGGGCATCCATAACCAGATTGATCCCTATGGTATGGTCAGGAATATCATTTATAACCTTGTAGGGATCTTTGCCGACAGGCTTGTGTGTAAGAATACTGTCGTTAATGCCAATACGCTCGAGAAGCCCTTTGGCAAGAAGTATAGGATCGCCAGTCATGTCAAACAACTGGTATTTTATAGATGAGCTTCCGCAGTTTAATACAAGAACTTTCATTTCAGAGTTTTTAAGAATTAAAGAATTATTTTCGGGCAGCAGCCTGGTTGGCAGTTATAGCGATCATGTTAACTATGTCGCTTACTGAACAACCCCTTGAAAGGTCGTTGATAGGGGCTGCCATCCCCTGCAGGATTGGCCCTATGGCTTCAGCGTTTGCAAGGCGCTGTACGAGTTTATATGCAATGTTACCCGATTCGAGGTTCGGGAAAATAAGTACGTTGGCTTTGCCGGCGATCTCACTTCCGGGAGCTTTCTTCAGTCCCACCGACTCAACAAGTGCGGCATCGACCTGGAGCTCACCGTCAATAATTATATCCGGTGCCATCTCACGGGCCATTTTTGTGGCATTCACCACCTTATCAACCATTGGATGCTTTGCGCTTCCCTTGGTAGAAAAACTGAGCAAAGCCACTTTAGGTACAAAACCTCCCAGTGTCTCTGCCGTTCTGGCTGTTGCAACGGCTATCTCGGCCAGCTCCCTGTCAGTGGGATCGGGATGAACGGCTCCGTCGGCAAATATCATCACGCCGTCGGCTCCCTGATTCTTATCAGGCAGTATCATAATAAAAGCTCCCGATACAACAGATATACCGGGAGCCGTTTTAACAAACTGAAATGCTGGTCTTAGCACATCACCTGTTGAATGGTCCGCTCCCGATACCTCTCCGTCAGCATCCCCGTTCTTTATCATCATAACTCCCAGATAAAGCGGGTTCTCAATAAGCTTCGAAGCATCCTCCCTTGTAAGACCCTTGCTCTTCCTAAGCTCAACCATCAGATCAATATAATGATCTTTGAGCGGATGGGATTTTGGATCTACTATTGTAGCTTTTGAAATGTTCTTCAGGTTAAATGCCCTTGCATTTGCCCTTATCTCCTCCGGATCTCCGATAAGTATGATCTCAGCCAGTCCTTCTTCCAGGGCAATATCGGCAGCCTTGATATTCCTCTCCTCATATCCTTCCGGCAGAACTATCCTTTTATTTAATTTTTTGGCATTCTGCCTGATGCGATCTAATAATTCCATTGTGTATCAATAATTTAAATTGTTTTGTATTTTGTGTTTAAATGTACAAAAAAAAAGCGCTATTAAACTATTATAAAATATATGATTATTGTCAGTAATTTACTTCAGATACAAAGCCCGCCTTTCAAAAGAATGATTTTGTATTTTGATTTTCTAAATTAGCAGCCTCAAGTACCGATTTTAATATGAGCTCAACAGAAACCAGGCTGGAAGAACTTAAGTCATCTCTGGATGGCGAACTGAAATATGATAACATAACAAGGACCATCTATTCGACAGATGCTTCGGTTTATATGGAGAAGCCCCTTGCTGTTGTCTGGCCCCGCGGAGCAGATGATTTAAAAAAAATACTGGCTTTTGCCTCGGATACAACGACAGGCGTCACCCTCAGGGCGGCAGGCACCTCGCTTGCCGGACAGGTTGTCGGATCAGGTATCATTGCCGATATCTCAAAGTACATGAACCGCATCATTGAGGTCAATCCTGATGAAAAGTGGGTAAGGGTGGAGCCAGGGGTGGTTCTCGATGAGCTGAACCTCTTCCTCAGGCAGTACGGCCTTTTTTTCGGACCTGAGACTTCGACCTCGAACAGGTGCAACATCGGCGGGATGGTAGGCAACAATGCATGCGGATCCCATTCTCTTGTATATGGATCCACAAGGGACCACACACTGGAAATCAAGGCAATACTAAGTGACGGAAGTGAGGCCGTCTTCGGCACCCTCGATACAAAGGCCTTTAGCGAAAAGTGTAAGTCAGATACGCTTGAGGGAAGAATTTACAGAAACATCCGGACCATACTGAGCGATCCCCTTAACAGGGAGTCAATAAGGGAGGGGTTCCCCGATCCGCTGATACCCCGCAGGAATTCGGGATATGCTCTTGATCTTCTGCTCGATTCAAAGATCTTCGACGATAAGTCGGCAAGGGAGTTCAACATGTGCAGCCTGCTTGCCGGATCGGAAGGTACCCTGGCTGTTATAACCGAAATCAGGCTTAACCTTGTACCTCTTCCTCCCCCTCACAAAGCCCTGGTTTGTGTTCATCACCATAAAAGGAACGAAGCCTTCAAAGCCAACATGACTGCCCTGAAGTATAAGCCGGTAGCCGTTGAAATGATGGACAACAGGATACTTGAACTGACGGAGGACAACCTTAGCCAGAAGCATAACCGGTTTTTTCTCGAAGGGAAACCCGGATCCATCATGATAGTTGAATTTGCCTGCGATACTGTTGATGATCTTGAACTCAGAGTGAAAAACCTTACAGATGACCTAAAAGAACATGGTCTTGGCTATGCCTATCCTGTCATAAGGGGAAAGGACATTACAAGGGTATGGAACCTCCGGAAGGCAGGACTGGGGATTCTGGCCAACATGAAAGGTGATCCCAAACCGGTTTCCCTTATCGAGGATACAGCTGTTCGTGTAGAACAGCTTGATGATTACATAAATGACATCGGGAAGATGCTTGAAGACTTTGGCAGGGATGCCGTCTATCATGCACATATAGGCACAGGGGAACTGCACCTGAGACCGGTTCTCAACCTCAAGGACCCTGATGATGTCATTCTCTTCAGAAGGATAGGGACCGAGACAGCCAGGATAGTTAAGAAATACAGGGGATCGATGAGCGGAGAGCATGGCGACGGTCGCCTGAGGGGAGAATTCATTCCATTAATTCTGGGAGAAGAGAATTATAAGCTTCTTGAGGCGGTAAAGCTTTGCTGGGACCCCGGTAACATTCTCAACCCCGGAAAAATAACCTCCACCCCTCCCATGAACACCTCCCTCAGGTATAAGCCCGGGAAGGATACAAAGGAAATTAAAACCATCCTCGATTTCTCATCCACTGCCGGAATCATAAGGGCAGCAGAGAAATGCAACGGATCAGCCGATTGCAGAAAATCAGTAAGGATAGGCGGAACCATGTGCCCGAGTTACATGGCTACCGGCGAGGAAGAGAATACAACCCGTGCAAGGGCCAATGTAATCAGGGAGTTTATGAGCGACGAAAACTCCGATCCATGGGATCATCCCGAGATACATGAGATACTCGATCTGTGCCTGTCGTGCAAGGGATGCAAATCAGAATGCCCTTCCGGTGTCGATATGGCCAAGCTTAAATCGGAGTTCCTTCAGCACTGGCACGACAGGCACGGAGCTTCAATCCGTACAAGGATGTTCGCCCATATATCCACCCTGAACTCTATCGGCTCCCTCATTCCTCCGGTTTATAACTTCTTTCTGAAAAACAGTTTTTTCTCGGGTCTTGTTAAAAGAATAAGCGGCATTGCCGTTGAGAGGAGTATCCCGTTGCTTTATAAGACTACACTCAGGAGATGGGCAGCAGGAAATCTCCGGAAGATAAACCCTTCAGATCCGAAAGGAAATGTAGCTCTCTTCGTTGATGAGTTTACCAACTATAACGATACTGAATCGGGGATAGCAGTAATAAAGCTGCTAACATCGCTGGGTTACAGGGTCTTAATACCTGATCACTGCCAGAGCGGACGCAGCTTCATCTCAAAGGGTTTTCTAAGGGATGCAGCCAAAAGGGCCCGCAAGAATATTAAATCGTTATCGGGGGTTATATCATCCGGGAATCCTCTTGTCGGTATAGAACCTTCAGCCATACTCAGTTTCAGGGATGAATATCCCGACCTGGCCGGAGAAGAACTCAGGGAAGCCTCCCTGAGTCTGGCTTCAAACACCTTCCTGCTTGAAGAATTCATTGTTGGTGAGTTCAGGGCCGGAAGAATAGTGAAGGAAGACTTTACAACTGACAGTGCAGTAATTATAGTTCACGGGCATTGTCAGCAAAAGGCTATTGTCTCATCGGCACCAACCATTGAAATGCTTTCTATACCAGTCAACTATTCAGTCAGGGAAATACCCTCGGGCTGCTGTGGCATGGCTGGTTCATTCGGTTACGAAAAGGAGCACTACGGATTATCTATGAAAATTGGTGAGATGGTTCTCTTTCCAGAAATCCGTGATGCCGGGGAAAATGATATTATTGCTGCCCCGGGCACAAGCTGCAGAAGTCAGATATTCGACGGTACGGGCAGGACTGCAAGGCACCCTGCCGATATCCTTTATGCCGCACTTAAAAACAAAGGATAGAAAACTCTAAACCGTTATAGTGAAGTCATCCGCGTCCTTCATAACGGGAAATCTTTTCCTTAGATCTGCAAGTCCGGCAAGATCCGGCTCAGCTTCAACCAGACCCTCTTTTTCAGGAGGCAATCCGGCAAGTAGTTCTCCTGAAGGTCCGTACATAATTGAACCACCTGCATATTCAAGTCCTGAAGCATCCTTCCCAAGCCTGTTTGAACCTGCGACAAAACACTGGTTCTCAATGGCCCTGGCCTTAAGAAGTGTATCCCATACATGCATCCTCGGGACCGGCCAGTTTGCTGAACAGATGAGCAGGTCATATTCCTCCCTGTTCCTGCTCCACACCGGGAACCTGAGGTCATAGCATATTATCGGAAAGATGCGTATCCCCCTGAATGAAAATATGAGACGCTCCTTCCCTGCCGTAAATACCTTATCCTCACCACCCATGCTGAAGAGATGCCTTTTATCATAGGTATAGGTCTCCCCTTCTGGTGTGACAAAGATCCAGCGGTTGAAGTTCCGGCCCCTGTCCATGACTATATAGCTTCCGCACACAGCGGAGTTACGGCGGGCAGCAAGGTCCGACATCCATGCGGAGGTAGTTGATCCGGGAGCTTCGGCAAGGTGTCCGGCGTTCATTGAGAATCCGGTAGTGAACATCTCAGGAAGGATGATAATATCTGTGGCAGCCTTCCCTGCTGAGATTATCTTTTCGATCCTTTCGAAATTGGCTTCTTTATCCTCCCATGCAATATCATACTGAACAATGGATATTCTCATTTGATAATCATTCTTAATTAATAACTCATTTTCTTCAATACCCAAACACTCATGTATCTAATATTCTGATATATGTGCTCTCCAAGACAGTAAAATCAAAATCACATTCCTATTAAAAAAAACGACAGATCCGGAGAACCTGTCGTTATATTTACTGAACCATGGGTCCGTTATTTATTAATTGAATTATAATAGTTATCAAAAATAGTTGTAATCAATGGCCTGTAGTAGACCCAGAAAAATCTGCGGGGATCATCGGGACGTGCAGAATAAAGAAAACCCTTGAGTTTCTCAGCACCTTTTATCCTTGATGTCCAGTACATGACCCTGTTGGTGGCAAAGTCGCCTGAAAAATACCATGTATTGCCGTAAATAGGTTCCTGAACCACAGCAGGGAACGAAGCTGACAATCGAAAACCGGCGAGCAGGGATTCGCCCTGTGAAGTCACATCCAGCTTAAAGTTTGAAATGACGTTGTTTGCCAAAGGATCAATTATATCAAACCATTTGTCAAAGGTAACAGATTCGGGAACTCCGAATTTCTGAGAATCTTCCGGTCCTGTAAGTATCACCGGCAGTGCTCCTGTGAGGTGGGTTCCTTGTTCAAGTACAATAATTTCTTTCTCGGTAATAAGAACAACTCCGGGCTTTGTGAAGGTCCACGGCTCCCTGTACTGTTTCCTGTACATGGCCGTCATCCATACCGGAAAATCCTTTGTTGTGGTATCGAGACTGGCAAAATACTTACCGGTCCATCCCGAAAATGTTATCCCAAGCTTTTCCTGAGTTCTGAAAGCCTCGAACTGTGCCGTGGGATAATCGAAGGAATTGTATTCGAGGATAACGAGTTTGTTCCTCTCCTTCATTTCATTTATCAGAAGGTAGTCATTATTGTTTAAGCCGCCGTAAAGTTTCCTTGATTTTCTGCTCTTGTTTATCCCGCTGTACCAGTCATTAAAAAAGACTCCGTAAGTATCTGCAATATAAAGGGCATCGCTTTTCTCTGGCAGCTCGATCATATCGGACAGGCGATACTCATTCTTAACGCTTCCCCTCTCCTTAAGCGGCCTTGTAGGTGCAAAGCCGTAATAATCCTTCTTGTAGGAATAACTGCTTTTCTTATCCTTGCTTACAAACCTACCGCTGGTAAGAACCCAGTTAAACGATTTATGCTTCACACGGTCGAGGGTGGGAACAGTCTTGTCAACGATTATGATATCCATAGGCTTCTTTTCCTGAAAAGCCCAGCGGACAAAACTTATGAAAGGGAGGGCTGATAATACTGCCAGAATGATAATAAAAATTAGAAGAGGCTTTTTCATAACTTAGTAAATATATGACAGTAATCAAGAATTTATAAATGCAATAATTGACTGAAAACTACTATTTCAACCGTTAAAAGTATTAATTTATTTCATTTCAGGAAAATAATTTTGAAGCAATTTAGTAAAAAATCTTAAACTGCAAAGGCCCTGATGAAACTGCAGATGCTGTCGTGATCTCTCAAAAATGTCGTGACGGCTATCAACCCGATACTTTTTTATACTTTTACAGAAATTTGCGATGATGCTGGCAAATCAACCACTGGCAGAAAGGCTGAGGCCGAAAGATATTGAAGACTTCTGCGGACAGGAACATCTGGTAGGCAGAAATGCCATTCTGCGCAGGGCTATTGAATCGGGAAACATCCCTTCCTTTATTTTATGGGGGCCACCCGGGGTTGGGAAAACTACCCTTGCAGGGATCATTGCACACACCCTTAAAAGGCCTTTCTTTCATCTGAGTGCAGTTCATTCGGGAGTAAAGGATGTAAGGGAGACCATCGACAAGGCCAGGAAGCAGCAGTTTTTCAACCAGCCCAATCCCATCCTCTTTATTGATGAGATCCACAGGTTTAACAAGTCGCAGCAGGACTCTCTGCTGGGCGCCGTTGAGCAGGGGATACTGACCCTTATAGGTGCAACCACGGAGAACCCTTCATTTGAAGTAATATCGCCCCTGTTGTCGCGCTGCCAGGTTTACACAATGTATCCCCTTAATGAAGATGAGCTTAAAGGTCTTGTTAACAAAGCACTTACACGCGACATCCACCTCTCCGGGCTGAAGGTTGAGGTAAAGGAGTATGAAGCCCTTATAAGAATCTCGGGGGGTGATGCCCGCAAACTATTCAATGCCCTCGAACTTGTTGTGGTTTCAGAGGCAGGGGAAGATGCAGAAAAAAAGGTCGTCATTGACAATGCAATGGTTCTCAGACATATCCAGAAAAACCTTGCTGTTTACGACAAGAACGGAGAGCAGCACTATGACATTGTTTCGGCTTTTATCAAGTCGATGCGGGGCAGCGACCCGAATGCTGCCATCTACTGGCTGGCAAGGATGGTTGAAGGAGGGGAAGATCCAAAGTTTATAGCAAGGAGAATGGTGATACTGGCTGCAGAGGATATAGGCCTTGCCAATCCTAATGCCCTTCTGCTTGCACAGGCCTGTTTTGATGCAATCAACCTCACAGGCTGGCCCGAGTCAAGAATAATCCTTGCCGAGACAGTAATTTATCTCGCCACCTCACCCAAGAGCAACGCAGCCTATATGGCAATAGAAAATGCCCTTGCAGCTGTCAGGGAAACCGGAGACCTTCCCGTGCCCCTGCATCTCAGGAATGCTCCTACCGGACTCATGAAAGACCTGGGCTATGGGAAGGATTATAAATATGCCCACAGCTATTCAGGCAATTTTACCCCCGATAATTTCATGCCCGGAGAACTTAAGGGTTCGCTGTTCTACGAACCCGGAGACAATCCGCGCGAGGAAGAGACCGCCAGGCGGCTTGGGAACATGTGGAAGGGAGTATATAATTATGGTAAGGATGACAATAAATAGGATACTATTTTACTAATTTTGCAGTTCAGATGATAAAATATATTAAAGATATACCGGGGATAAGTTTCGGGGAATCGGGAAACTTTCTCCTAATTGCCGGCCCCTGTGTGGTCGAGGGCAGAGAAATCACCGTTGAAACTGCAGGACACCTTGCTGAATTGTCGGAGAAATACCGGATTCCTTTCGTTTTTAAATCGTCATACAGAAAGGCAAACAGGTCGAAAGGTGACTCATTTGCAGGCATAGGCGATCTGAAGGCTCTTGAGATTCTTGCCGGAATAAGGGAAAGATTTTCAGTTCCCGTCGTTACGGATATCCATAACCCTGAAGAAGCTTTTCTGGCGGCACGCTATGTCGATATCCTTCAGATTCCGGCTTTCCTGTGCCGGCAGACCGATCTTCTGACAGCAGCTGCTGCCACGGGCAAATGGATAAATATAAAAAAGGGGCAGTTCCTGTCGGGTGCTTCAATGAAATTTGCAGTCGACAAGGTGGCCTCTGCCGGAAACGATAATATAATGGTAACCGACCGTGGCAACATGTTCGGATATCAGGATATAGTTGTCGACTTCAGAAATATACCGCTTATGAAAAAAAACGGGGTTCCGGTTATCATGGATATAACACACTCTCTTCAGCAGCCTAACCAGGATTCAGGAGTCTCCGGAGGAAATCCGGAGATGATTGAAACAATAGGTCGTGCTGCCATAAGCGTCGGTGCCGACGGCATCTTCATAGAGACCCATCCTGACCCCTCAAAAGCCATGTCTGACGGAGCCAATATGCTTAAACTCTCCGATATTGAAAATCTGCTTGCCAGGCTATGTGCCATTAAGAAAACAATCAACGGATTCAACAGTTAACCCTAATATTAATCCATTACAAATCAAATGAAAAAAACAGTACTTCTTTTAACGGTCCTTTTTGCAGTTGCCGGCGTAAATGCTCAGTCGCTCGAAGAAATTGTAAACAAATATTCTTCGGCCATCAAAGCCGATAAGCTGGCCAGTGTAAAAACAATAAAGATCTCGGGAAAAATGTCGGCCATGGGCATGGAGATGCCAATGACCATGTATATGAAGAACCCCAACAAGATCAAGGTAGTGTACTCTATGGGCGGCCAGGAGATGGCTTCTGCCTACGACGGGGTAAAAGGTTACACAATCAATCCGATGAGCGGTTCGAACGACCCCGTTGAGATAACAGGTGATCAGCTCAGACAGGTTCAGAACAACAATATCTTCTCCAATGAGATACTTAACTATTTCAAGTCGGGTAAACTTACCCTTGACGGAGAAGAAAATGTCGACGGAAAGCCCGCGTTCAGACTTAAAGCTGAAAGTGGATCTGCCGGGCCGGTAACCCTTTATCTCGACAAAACCACTTTTCTTCCCGTCAAATCAAAGACAACCACCGAACAGATGGGCACATCCATCGAAGTCGAATCGCTGATGAGCAACTATATGGAAGTCGACGGTGTTGTAATGCCCGGCAAAACAACAGCTATGGCCAACGGGATGGAGGCAGGAGTGATAACTTTTGAAAAGATAGAGGTTAATATCCCGATAGAAGACTCGGTATTCAGCCTTAAGTAGGTATATTAATGCATATTGCCTGATAATAATGACGATACGCATAAAGGGTTAAGTATGGCTGAGCCTTAAGGCCCGACTGCCCTAAAATTAACAATAACGCGGAAGAGCTTTGAAACTCTTCCGCGTTATCTTTTGCAGCTGGCCTGTAAGCCGGATTCTGTCACGGTTCCTGCTTCTGCGAAAGAATGACGGAACCGTTTTCCATCATTTATCTAGCCCGGTCATTGCTGACCGGATCATACAGCCTACCCCCCGGCATCGGACGAGCAGTCCTTGGCGCCGGTATACATGGCCTTTCAACCCATAAGATGTACGGCCCGCGATGTCGCCACCACGGCCGGTGAGCTCTTACCTCACCTTTTCACCCTTCCCCCGGATGACCGGGGAGGTCATTTTCTGTTACATTACTATACCCTCGCGGATATCTTCCCGTTAGGAAGCATGGTGCTCTGTGTTGCCCGGACTTTCCTTTCCGGCCCTCTGAGGTGCCGGAACGATGGAACAGCCAACTGCGTCACAAAGATACAAATATTTAAAGGAGATGCTTTTATTATTTCTATTTTTGCATCCCGGTCACCGGCAGTAAGGTGCCTGAAAAAGGATGACAAAGAATATAACGACAGATCTAAGCGAATTCAACTACCATCTGCCTCCTGAGAAAATAGCATTTTTCCCGGCAGCTGAAAGAGATGCATCAAAACTCCTTGTAAGGTCAGGTGAAGGTATTACCACGGATGTTTTCAGGAACATCGGGGATTATCTTCCCCCGGGCGGACTCCTGGTTTTCAACAACACAAGGGTAATCAGGGCAAGGCTGCTTTTCAGGAAGGAATCTGGTGCAGGCATTGAGGTTCTGTGTCTTGAGCCGCTTAATCCCAGCGACTACGGTGAGTCCTTTGCTTCATCCGGACCTGTTGAATGGAAATGCATAGTAGGTAACCTCAAGAAATGGAAAAAGGGAGGTATGGTCCTTGGTTTTCATGACGGAAAGGGAAGGGTATCCCTGACCGCGACAAAAGAAGGCAATGAAGGTGAGGATGCATGGAGAATAAGGTTTTCGTGGAACCGCCCCGACCTGTGTTTCGGACAGATACTTGAGATGGCAGGTCACATACCTTTGCCTCCCTATATAGACAGAGCCGATACAAAAGAAGATGTTGTGAACTATCAGACTGTATATTCATCGGTTGATGGTTCTGTAGCTGCCCCTACAGCGGGACTTCACTTTACCCCCCGGCTTCTGTCGGAACTTGAAGGCAGGGGTATACGCAAGGCTGAAATAACCCTTCACGTGGGGGCCGGCACTTTCAAACCAGTAAAGACAATAAATATAAATGAACACGAAATGCACTGCGAACATTTCGTCATCTCCCGGGGCTGTCTTGCTGAACTTGCACGGGATGCTGGCAGTATAATTGCTGTTGGAACAACTACAGTCAGAACCCTTGAAAGCCTGTACTGGATGGGGGTAAAAGTTTTGGGCGGAGCAGTCCCATGTAATGGAAGCTTAAGCACAGATCAGTGGGAACCCTATGAGAAAGAATCTCAGGTACCCGTCAGAATGGCTCTTAATGCCCTTGGGAAAGCGATGGATGAGGCCGGACTGGATTGCCTTAACGGATCAACCAGTCTTATTATAGTGCCCGGATACAGGTTCAGGATGATAAAAGGACTTGTCACCAACTTCCATCAGCCTGGCAGCACTCTGCTTCTGCTTGTTGCAGCCTGGACCGGGGAAAAATGGAAGGATATTTACAATTATGCCCTTAAGAATAACTTCAGATTCCTTAGCTATGGAGACAGTTCACTTTTATATAGATAGATAGTGCCGATAGTGATATATTTAAGCAAGGAAATGTGATTTTTTTTTTGAAAGTAAATTGATAATTCGTTTATTTGGAATCCAAAAAAAAAGAAAATGGATGAAAACAGAACGGTTGAACAGGTAAATGCGATTTTCGGATTGTTTATGGTCCTGTTTTATATAGGAGTAGGAACTTATCTTCTGTTCTTCTTCAATTCGGATTATCTTGATAAATCCATTAGGGTTATCGTAGGTTCATCTTTTTTATTGTTTGGAGTTTACAGGGCTTTCAGAACCTATTTTAAAATAGTTGAACTTTTCTTCTCAGGAAGAAAAAATAAAAATGATTAAACTTCTAGTCTGTTTTTGATCACAATTGGCATATACTTTGCTATAAACTAAGTAAATTAGTAATGCCGTTAAAATTGAAATGATTATGAGCAGCGTAAAAGGTAAGCGAAATTTTATTAATATTGCGATTCAGAATCTTACTGAAGAAATTGGGGAAATATTGAAAGGATCGTTGGATTTAGGTTATTTTTCTGGCAGGGCGGCGGTTCTGATGATACTGCTTTTTGCCACGGTTGTCTCATGCAGGCCGGGCGGACCCAGGGAGCTCAATGAGACTCCTACCCGCGGGGACATCAGGATTATGGCCGATGAGTCGTTTGAACTCCTTATTGACACCGAGGTCAAAACTTTCACCTCACTATACCAGAATGCCAAAATCAAGGTCGACTACAAGCCTGAGGTTGATCTTATAAATGATTTCATGAACGACTCGGTAAAGGTTATAGTAACAAGCAGGAGACTGACCGAGGATCAGATACAGTATCTGCGCGACACACTTGTGGTTGCACGTACCACTTCCTTTGCCTGGGATGCACTTGCCCTTGTTACAAACAAGAACAACAAGGATACCCTGTTAAGATACAACACTGTCAGGGATATATTCAAGGGAAGAACAAAAAACTGGAAAGACATAAACCCAAAGTCAGATCGTAATGAAATAAGTGTTATTTTTGACAACACAAAATCAGGAAACATAAGATACTTTAAAGAGTTATTTGAAATTGAGGGTAGTCTGGAGGAAAACTTCTTTGCTGTAAACTCCAACACAGAGGTAATTGATTTTGTTTCCCGGAATCCTGATGCCCTCGGAATAATAAGCGTTAACTGGATAAGTGACAAGGATGATTCGCTCAGCATGAGCTTCATCGATAAGGTTAATATAATAGCTGTCTCTCAGGAGTCGTATGACGGAAACTTCTACCGACCTTACCAGGGATTCATCTATGACAAGTCCTATCCCTTTGTAAGAGAGATTTTATTCATCTCCCGCGAGACATTCGCCGGACTAGGGGCTGGCTTTATCCAGTTTGCAACGGCCGAACAGGGACAAAGGATAGTACTCAAGTCGGGACTGGTACCTGCGATGATGCCTATCCGGCTTGTGCAGATAAAACAATAGAATTTTATTGCTGCTGACAAATGAATTTTAAGATATAGAAAAACACAACAAAGCAGGAAACATTAATCGATATACATAAACAAAAATTGACATCAAATAAGAAAGCTATGAAACGTTCAAAATTAAGTCCGGTTTTTTTGCTGGCAGTTCTGATATCAGTTTCGCTTAACGGAAACCTTCAGGCCCAGGACCTGAACAGTGGGATACTTCTCACAAAGAGCGAGCAGTATGACAAAGCGGAGGAAGTATTTAAGCAATTGATTCAGAGTCAGCCGTCAAATGCAAAGAATTATTTCTACTACGGTGAAAACTATCTGTTAAACTATTTTGCCGATACAATATCCAACTCCCTGGCTGTTGCAACCCAGGAAGCCAAGGCAATCTACCAGAAGGGTGTTGATGCCAACCCCAATGAGCCTCTTAACTACATAGGCCTTGCGAAGGTAGCTCAATATCTGGGCGACAATGGCACTGCCGAGCAGATGAGGGAAAAGGCAAAGAGTTTTCTTCTACCCTACAAAAAAATCAAGAAGATGACTCCTCCCGCCCCTGAATATGCCTTCATACTTGCCAAATTAGGCGAATCATATATCAACGGGAATGCTGTTGATACAGCCAAGGCACTGCCCCTGGTAAGACATGCGTTTAAAATTGATCCGAAAAATCCCGACATATATCTTATTGCAGGAGATATCTATATGCTTGTTAATGACGGATCTGCAGCGATAAAAAACTACAACATGGCCCAGTATTACAATCCGGCATCACCGACTGCTAACATGAAGATCGGATATGTATATGTAAGGGGAAGAGTACTTCAGCAGGCTATCCCGTTCTTTGAGGAAGCCATAAACATAGATCCCTCCTATGCTCCGGCTTACCGCGAGCTTGGTCAGCTTTACTGGCTTGCACAGAGACTAGAACTCTCAAAGGAGAACTATAAAAAATATCTTGAACTTACTGCCGGCAACATGCCCGCCAGGATAAAATACGTTAACTCCCTTTTCTATGCCAAGGATTACGAAGAGGTAATTTCGAATGTTGAAGAGATCCTCAAGCTTGACCAGTCGAGGCTTTATATAAACCGTCTTGCCGGCTATTCGAGTTTCGAGAAAGAAAATCCCGATTATGACAAGGCACTCAGCTATATGGAGACTCTCTTCAAGTCTCTTTCTGCCGAACGTCTTCTTAAAAAAGACTATCACTACATGGCCAAGATTCTCCTCAAGAAATATCAGGATTATCCAGCCAAAGCAGATGAGCTTGCAAAGCTGAAAACACAGCTCGACAGGGACAAACAGAGATTCAACACCGCTTCAGCTGCCGATAAAACAAAAACAAAAGCTTCCCTCGATGAACTCACCCAGAAGGTTGCAGCGCTCACTTCAGAGGTCAATGCCGCTGAAGCACAGATTAACAGGGCATTTGCAGAATATGAAAAAGCTCTCACCTTCGACAGGAAACCAGGTGACACTTCTCCACTTACAGCATATGAAAAAGGCATTCTTAACGAGATTGCCATAGCAAACTACAACTTAAGAAAATATGAAGGAGCAGCCAAAGCCTGGGCACGACTTATTGATCCGGCAAAAGAAGACAATACCCAGGAATACATGCAGGTAGGAAGGGCATACTACTCAGCCAGGAACTTCAAGAGTGCCGACTCTATCTTCAGCATTGTTGCCAAAAAATCACCTGATTACCTCCCGGCACATATCTATATCGCACGTGCCTATTCAGGAATGGATCCCGATACCAAAATGGGTCTTGCCAGACCCAAATTTGAAAGGGTAATTGAAGCTGCCAGAAAAGACTCTGTAAAGAACGCCGCAGAGATGATGGAAGCCTTCACCTACCTTGGCTACTATCACAGCTCTAACGGTAATCCCGGTCTTGCCAGAAATTACTATAACAGGATGATCAACCTTAACCCTGCCAATAAAGAATACAGAATTCTCGGATACAATGGTCTGGGCTCCCTTGAGATGACAGCTGCAGGTAATGAAAAGACTCTTGAAGGCAAACTTTCAATCCTTTCCAGGGCCTCTGAAGCCTATAACAGGATACTCCAGCTTGATCCGGCCAACCAGTCGGCAAAAAGCTCTCTGAGCTATGTTCAGGAATATTCCGCATCTGTAAGAAAAGGTATCAACCCCAATGAAATCAAAGGAGTTGTTAAGGATGCTGCAAGCGGTGCACCCATTGCGTATGCCTCAGTCAGGGTAAAAGACACTGCTGTTGAAAACCTTTCAAATCAGAGGGGTGAATATAAATTCGAGATTCCTGCCAGTTCTGAAACTCTCATTATCAGTGCCAAAGGCTATCAGTCCCAGGAAATTCCAGTAACAAAATCAAGGATTTACAACGTTTCACTTAACAAATAGCAGGTATTATATTAAATTTAAAATGAACTAAACCAGGGGGTTTTAATGATTTGAAGTTTTTTTATCTCGGGTAATAAGATAATTTGCCAAAAAAAGATTTTAATTTTAAACCTTATTGGAAAAAAACAATTGAAAATATATATTTGTAGATCGTAAAATCTTAAACCTAAACAAATAGTTAAAATGAGTAAACAAGGAAGTTCGTTCAAAGATGCGTTGCAAAACGTTTTTGCAGCAAGTGCTATTTTAATAGCTTTTGTGGTATCCTATTTATTGTTCGTCAATGTAATGGGAAATCCTGTAAATTTCGAGGGTGGTAATCCTGAAGGACATGCTCTGGAAGGTAACTATCTTGGTATTATCTACAAAGGTGGGTTTATCGTACCTGTTCTGATGACCTGCGTTCTTGTCCTTATCATTTTTGTTATTGAAAGAATTATTACCCTTTCAAGAGCCAAAGGTAAAGGCAGATTAAATGTGTTTGTAAAAAGACTCCAGACTCTTCTTGCAGAAGACAAAATTGAAGAAGCTCTTGAAGCATGCGACAAGCAGAAAGGTTCACTTGCAAACGTTATGAAAGCCGGTCTTGTCCGTTACCGTGATCTTCAGAAAGACAAGGATCTTGAAAAGGACCAGAAGATTCTTTCAATCCAGAAATCATTTGAAGAAGCTACAGCCCTTGAGCTCCCGATGCTGTCAAGAAACATGGTTATTTTCTCAACCCTTGCTTCAGTATCAGTGCTTATCGGTCTTATCGGTACGGTTCTCGGTATGATCCGTGCATTTGCAGCTCTTGCACAGTCAGGTGCTCCCGATGCCCTTGCTCTCTCCCAGGGTATTTCAGAAGCCCTTGTTAATACAGCATTCGGTATTACAGGTTCCACACTCGCGATTCTTGCATTCAACTACTTCTCGACAACTATTGATGCATATACATTTAAAATTGATGAAGCAGGTTTTAGTCTGACCCAGAATTTTGCTGCCTCGTTGAAAAATGTGTAATAAAGAATCTTTGTGGTCTAAAATCACTTAAATAAGAAAAAGATGCCAAAGATTAAATTACCAACAAAGTCGCCCCGGATCGACATGACGCCGATGGTTGATACCTTCGCTGTGATACTTATATTCCTTCTTCTTACATCACAGATGAGATCACCCGAACCGGCAAATGTTGATATGCCTTTTTCGATATCAGAGACACCTACACCTGATTTCAATTCGATGACTTTTCTTATTTCCAATGAAGGTAAAGTATTCTTCAATGTCGACAACGGACCTGATACTATACTGAAATTCAGAAGAGAAATCCTCAGGGAAATGGGACAACAGTACAACATCGAATTCACCGACTCTGAACTTAGGATGTTTGAGAAATATCCCTCGCCCATTGGTGTTCCAATGCAGCAGATGAAGGAGTTTCTCAATGCGGACATGTCAGAGAGGAAGACCATGGAAGTGGGTATCCCTATAGATTCTACTGACAACCAGCTGGGAATGTGGATACTCTATTCCAGACAGATTAACCCGGCAGTCAAAGCCACTATAAAAGGTGACTCGAATACCGAGTTTCCCCATATTAAAAAGGTGCTTGACATACTTCAGGAAAAAAACGTGAACAGGTTCAACCTGATTACTAACCTTGAAGCGGTAAAAATAAACCTTGACGAAATACAACAGTAACATGGCAGAAATAATTCAACAGGAAAAAGGTGGAGGCGGGAAGAAAAGAGCTAAGAAGCTTCTCCCGCACATGGACATGACTCCTATGGTGGACCTGATGATGTTGCTGATAACATTCTTCATGCTTACCACTTCATTGAGCAAGTCAAAGATCATGGAAATAATGCTTCCTGAAAAGATCAAGGATCCCAATGCAGCACCCCCAAAGATCTCTGCCAGCCGTACCCTAAACATTCTACTGGGTCCTGATGACAAGATCTACTGGTATCCCGGTGGTGTTGATGCCGAGGACTATGAGAATCTGCCCCCGGTAATTGAGACTGACTACAGTGCTGAAGGAATTCGTGCTTTGCTGCTCGACAGGAACACAACTCTTTTCAGGACTATCAATGACTTCGAACAGCAGGTCATTGAAGGGAAAATTCGTATTTCCCAGGACTCGTTAGCGTCTTCAATAAGTAAACTTAAGAACGATGACGATACGGGTCCTATTGTGCTGATAAAAGCTTATGACAGAGCTGACTACGGAAACTTTGTTGATATCCTTGACGAGATGAACATTTGTGGAATTGCCCGTTATACCTTCATGGATATCGCATGGTATGAAAGACAGATGGTGGAAAGAGCTGCCGGATTACCAATAACTCCGGCCACAGCCGCCAATTAACCCGTAAACCTTAAAAGAGATGGCAAATGATAATTTTAAAGCCCCTGCCTTTAACGAAATAGTTTTCGAGAAAAGGAATAAGGAGTACGGAGCTTACAGATTACGGAAAAAATACAACCGTAATGTGATAATTGCTATGCTGATATCAGTAATAATTTTCAGCACTGCAGTAATCACTCCATACCTGAATGCAAAGGCAGCGGAAAGACAGAACACTGAACGTGAAGAGAGACAGGTAATTGTTGAGATGGAGAACCTTGATCAGCCAGCTGATGCTGTTGCTCCTCCTCCACCCCCTCCTCCCCCGCCGACAGATGCTATTGCAACCACAAGGTACATCCCTCCCGTTGTTGTTGACTCAGTCAAACCCGAAGAAGCTGTTCAGCTTATGACGGCAGACATGGCTATGTCCACTATCGAAGACAGGGATGTAAATGAGATTGTATCTATTATTGAAGAAGTCCAGGAAGAAGTCCAGGAAGAAGAAGCAGAACCAGAACCATTCGTGGTTGTTGAGGAGATGCCAATGTTCCCTGGTGGTGATGTCGAACTTCTTAAATACATCAACGAGCACACCAACTATCCTGAAGTAGCAAAAGAAAACAACATTCAGGGCAGGGTTATTGTCAGGTTCTGTGTTACAGCAAAGGGTACCGTAAACCAGGTTTCGGTGCTGAAGGGAGTTGACCCCGAACTTGACGCCGAAGCTATGAGAGTTGTTTCGACACTTCCTCCATTTAAGCCGGGTAAACAGGGTGGAAAACCGGTACCTGTATGGTACATGGTTCCTATTACCTTTACGCTTAAGTAATTCATTTTACTTTTTATATAAAAGGCCGGATCTTACGATCCGGCCTTTTTTGTTAAACTTCCTTATTTCTTATTTCCTTTCTCAAAACCTCCAGAAAATCTTCAATATCTTCTTGTGTGGTATCCCAGCTTGTCATCAGCCTGTATTCTGACTTTGACTCATCCCAGGGATAGAAAAAGTATTTTTCCCTTACCCTTTCAGCTGTGACAGAAGGTATCATGACAAAAACACCATTCGACTCGACTTTCTGCACTATCCTTACCCCGCCAATCTGCTTCAGTCCCTCAGCCAGCACCTGAGCCATCCTGTTTGAATGCCCGGCACATCTTTTCCACAGGTCATCCCTGAAATATGCTATGTACTGGGCCGAAATAAACCTCATCTTTGATGCCAGCTGCATCCCCTGCTTGCGGATATACTTGAAGTTACCCGAAAGTCCCGGCCTGAGAAAACAAACAGCCTCTCCCAACATCATTCCGTTCTTTGTACCACCAAATGAAAGAATATCCACTCCGGCTCCGGTTGAAACTTCCTTAAGCGACAGCCCCATGGAAACAGCAGCATTTGCTATTCTCGCACCGTCCATATGCAGATACAATCCAAGCCCGTGAACGTATTCAGCAATCTCCCTTATCTCCTCAGGAGTATATACAGTTCCCATCTCGGTCGACTGGGAAACCGAAACCAGCCCCGGTTGTGCATGATGCTCAAAACCGAAGCCGTGCATAAACCCTTTTATGCTATCCACGGTAAGCTTCCCGTCAGGGGTGTCAACTGTAAGAACCTTGCATCCGCTGAATTTTTCAGGGGCTCCGCACTCATCCTGATGCAGGTGAGCCGTTGACGCTACTATCACTGAATTCCACGATCGGGTAACTCCGCTTAATCCCAGAACATTGGCGGCTGTACCTGTAAATACAAAAAACGCCTCGGTATCATCTCCAAGTTTCTCCCTGAAAAGCTCTAAAGCCCTTTCAGTATAGGGATCAGAACCGTAGCCGATCGTATGACCCTCATTGGCTGATGCAAGTTCTTTAAGAATATCGGGGTGAACACCCGAATTGTTGTCACTTGCAAATCCACGTTTATTATTCCTGATTTCCATTAAGTATTTTTCGCGAAAATATATACTATTGCCCTGTCGCCGGAAATTTCTTCTCCTGCTTTCCTATACAGTATTTTAATTCCATATTCCCGGCCAGAACTGAACGGATTGCTGATTAACCTTCCTTCTTACCTGATTTCCTTGCGAACCAGAGCATTACAAGTCCGAATACAAGCATCAGAATACCCATCAGTATATTTACATTTATGCCCAGGGATTTCTGATATATGGGGGTATTATTTGTCACCAGACCAAATACAGAGATCAGCACTCCGAATATGGTGAACATTAAACCTATTGGTATCCTTATATCAACCATGATCTATCCTCCTACCAGAATATAATTGTTAACAAAACACATATAACCGAAACAATAACAGCCATTCCCACCGGCTTCTCATGCCATCTCAGTCCGGGCTCATCCTGAAGCCTGGGTGTAAGCGAATAAACAAGACCCTTCAGATCAGTATCGGATTTCTGCTGCCTTGTCATAAGGCTCAATCCGACAGTGGTAACAGTACTCACAGTAAAAGCTATTATGGCTGTCCAGAAGTTCTGTGCCATCTCAACAGGATAGGTATGCATAACGGTTATCC
>CAZXSW010000020.1:0-17312 GCA_964642615.1 uncultured Rikenellaceae bacterium
CTGACCATCAGTTTTCTTTGCGATCCGGCTTGTCAATACTTATCCTGTAACCGACTCCCCTTACAGTATCAAGCCATGGAGTGGGTGCATGGGCATTCAGCTTTTTGCGGAGATTCTTTATATGGACATCAATAAAATTGCTGTCGTACTGGTCATCGAGCATGTTCCCCCAGATATGTTCATAGAGCTGCATACGTGTCAGAACTTTGTCCTTGTTAAGTACCAGGTACTGAAGCAGGTCAAACTCTTTCTTTGTGAGATCAACTTCGTTTCCGTTGCAGGAAAGTTTCCTTGACTGGACCTGCATGGTGAATTCCCCGAGGATGACATCCTGGCTGACTATGCTGAATTTTCTACGGGCAACGGCATTGATCCTCGAAAGGAGTTCAACCAGGGCAAAGGGTTTTGCCAGGTAGTCGTCGGCGCCGAGGTCGAGGCCCTTAACCTTGTCTTCAACAGCACCTCTGGCCGTTATGATTATGAATGACGATTCGCTTTTGAGTTCCCTTGCCTCTTTTATCAGATCAAGTCCGTTATAGTCGGGCAGACCGAGATCCAGAAGAATAAAGTCATAAAGGTTTACAGCTATCTTTTCAGATGCATCCATCCCCGTAAAGGCCATGTCGCAGATAAAATTCTCCCTTGTCAGGAACGATGCTATCTCTTTTGCAAGACTTTTTTCGTCTTCTACAATAAGTACATTCATGTGTGCTAATTTAAAAAATCCTGAAGAATGCGCTAAAGAGAAAAACGAATCCTTTGGGTATCTGGTAGCCTGGCTCGTAGTTGAACGGGATTATATAGCCGGCTTCGGCTTCAATTGTCATCCTGTCTGTATTGAAAGCCACGGGAAGTCCCAGATCCAACTCCATTATTCCAAGTTTCTGAGAATAAGTAGTGGTCCCTCCCGATTGTCCGTCAGTATTCCAGCGCCTGAAAGGCCGGGTGACTGGACTACCTGTCCCCGGTGTCGTTTCCATGGTTGTCAGTGTGCCAAAAAGCACATTGGCATAAGGATCAAAAGAGAAGGAGAATCTGTCACGGGAGAACCGTGGTGTCTCGAAATACCTTGAGTTCCTGATCTGAAAATAAGCCGATGTCTGATCGGAAATAAGTCCTCCCCCTGATATTTTGGTATAAAGTATCTTCCAGTCAAAGCCAAGAGTCAGATCAGCATAGGTAAAGTTGCCGAACAGGGTGTCGGCCAGTGCAGAAGCCACATTATACCTGTAGATGCCGGCACTGATGTCGAACCACGAATTGAACACGTGTGTATAGCTAAGGGAAGTCGTATAAAAAGCCACAAAAGGATTAAATTCTGTAAGATGTACCCCCGACAGTGACAGGTACAACTCGTTTTTAAATCCATAGGTAAGCGATGCGTAACCGTATGGATTTTCTCCCGAGATTGTTGATCCGAGATAGGTCATGTTACTTCCGATGCCCGTTCCTGCAAACAGTGAATGATTTCCTGAGGTATCTGCAGTATCAGTATCCGTTACAATGTCCTGCTGATTTAATGATGCTGAAGCAAATGTCATGCAGGGAAGCAACAGCAGCCACGACAGAACATAACCGGTAAGTATGGTTTTTTTCATTTAATTATCAGAGTGAGGTTTATCTTCCACCGCGGTTGCCCACTCCTGCAGGTTTCCCTATACCTTTTGGTATTCCTGAGCCCGAGGGTCTTACTATTGATGGAGGTCTGGCCCCACTGGCCTTTGACATATCGGGACGTCCACCCTTTATCTTTTTAACCTCAGCAGCTCCGCCGTTGCCGTTTGCCGGAGCCTTTGCCGCATTACCGTTACTGTTTCCGGGTTGGGCCTGACTCTGGTTCTGGTTCTGGTTCTGAGCCTGTGACTGATTCTGTTCCTGTCCCTGTCCCTGATTCTCATTCCGGACTCTTTCCTGAACCTGATTTCCGTTTTCCCCCTGGGCTTCCTGGCTATTACCTGAGGTCTGTACCCTGAGGGTATCCCTGACCTGGGTTACAACTCCCTGGCCTGACAGAGCTTCTCCTCCCAGAAGGAAGAGTGTGAAAATAAGTGTGCCTGCTATACCTGTCTTCATGATATCTTAATCTTTAAGTCGTTTCTTTACTCGCCGGAATACATATCCTGTTATCTTCAGGACTTTCCCGGCAGTTTCTGAAAATCAAAAATAAACAATAAAGATGAAGAAAGGATGAAAATGCAGTCATCCAGTCAATAACCTGAAATGCTGCAGGGTTTCCGCCGGACTGATAATGTCATTGTGCTTCGGTTTGCGTGTTTGCTGTCTAAAAAGTACCTTTACTTAAAAAAGCCATGATAGTCACCTGTATCTATGTTCATGTAAAGCCTGAGTTTATTGAAAGCTTTATTGAAGCATCCGTTATGAACTGCCGCGAATCGTCAAAGGAGGAAGGAAATTTCCGTTTTGACCTCTCCCAGCAACAGGACGATCCCTGCCGGTTTCTGCTATATGAGGCTTATGTCGATGAAGCTGCTGCAGCTGCCCATAAGAATACTCCCCAGTATCTCAGATGGAGGGATGCCGTCGGCGGGATGATGGCGTCGCCACGGACCGGAATGAGGTATAATGTCATTGAACCTTCATCCGGACTCTGATGACAGCTCCTTTCAGCTTTTCGCGTCTTCCTCTGATAGTCTTCGGTAACGGCAGGTTCAGTATGCTTCCGTCGCTTATAGGAAGGTACGGCACCACGGCCTGTCTGGTTACCGGCCGCAGTTCCTTTATCACGACTGAGCGGGCCAGCCGGTTTCTCGACACATTAAAAGGAATGAATATTTCATGCCGGATAATTAAGGTTGCCGGAGAACCTTCACCGGCTGTTGTCGACAATGCGGTAAGGGAATGCGCAGACATAAGGCCTGATGTCGTTGTGGCAATAGGAGGAGGCAGTTCACTTGATGCAGGCAAAGCAATATCGGCCATGCTTAACATGAAGGAATCAGTAAAAACTTTCCTCGAAGGGGTAGGGGACAGGGAGCATCCGGGAACGAAGGTTCCCTTTATAGCAGTCCCGACAACCTCAGGTACAGGAAGTGAGGCCACTAAGAATGCCGTGATATCCGAGACTGGTGTCAAAGGCTTCAAGAAATCACTCAGACACGATAACTTTGTCCCCGACATAGCCCTTGCAGACCCTCTTCTTACCCTTGATGCAGCGCCCGGCGTGACCGCTGCGGCAGGGATGGATGCCTTCACCCAGCTTACCGAAGCCTTTCTTTCGGTTAAGGCATTGCCATATACCGATGCCCTTGCCATAGAGGGACTCAGGGCAGTGAGCCGTTCACTAGCCGGTTGTTTTCATAATGGCAGGGATGAAGAAAAACGATCGGACATGTCATTTGCCGCACTTACCTCGGGCATCTGTCTGGCCAACGCCGGGCTTGGAGCCGTCCATGGCTTTGCCGGAACAATGGGAGGTATGTTTGAAATTCCTCACGGGGTCGTCTGCGGCACCCTTATGGCAAAAGCCAACGAGGTAAATATAAGGGAACTAAGGAAAAAGGACACCGGTAATCCGGCTCTTGCGAAATATGCATTACTTGGTGAACTCTTCCTCGGTGAAAAGGGAAGGAGCAGTAATTGGTATATCGACGGCTTTGCCGATCATCTCAAAGCTCTTTCGCTTGAGCTTGAGATGCCGGCTCTCGGGAATTATGGCATCAGGGAAGATGACCTGCGCGCCATCTGCAGTCAGACAGACATAAAGAACAACCCTGTAGCCCTGTCTGAAGATGATCTTTATGAGATCCTTTACTCACGGTTGTGAAGATTAACGGCCGTATCACCCGGAAAAGGGGGGTACGGCCGTTAATAATTCTCTCTGCACTCAATGGTGCGGTGCAGTGACGGTATTTTTATTTCTTCTTTCCGGATGGTCTGAACTTCTCCGAAACAAGTGCAGGCCACTGAAGATCAAGCTTCTCCAGTGTCTTAAGAATGATCTCTGCCGTAAAATAAAGCTTCTGCCAGTTCTTGTCTGAAGGCACTACATGCCATGGTATGTCGTTGCAACGGTTAAGTATATTTTCATAGACGGCCATGTATTCGTCAAATTTCTCCCTGGTGTCCCAGTCTCCATCCTTGTGCTTCCAGTGTTTCTCTTCGAGCTCAATACGTTCCCTCAGCCTCTCCTCCTGGGTCTTCTTCGAGACGTTCATGAAGAACTTAAGTACTATTGTATTATTTTGTTCAAGAAGCTTTTCGAAGTTGTTTATCATGCCATAGCGTTCTTCAATGACTTCTTCAGGAATGAATTTTTCAACCGAAGGGACAAGGATATCCTCATAGTGTGAACGTATGAAGACCTGGAAATCACCTTTCCGGGGAACGGCCTGGTGAACCCTCCACAGAAAGTCATGGGCATATTCAATCTCGGTGGGTTTGCGGAAGCTGTAAATTTTTATACCGACAGGATTGCAGTATCTAAGAAGTCCTTTGGTCAGCCCGTCCTTTCCTGATGCATCTGTGCCCTGAAGTACAACCAGCAGGCTGAACTTATTCTGGGCATACATCTTATGCTGAAGCATCCCTATCTTCTTGAGTATCTTTTTGGTCTTCTCTTCAGTCTTGTCTTTATCCCACTCTTTAACAAAGCTGGGATGGTCTTCGATTTTAATCTTCATATCATTTGGTTTATTGTTTCAAAGCCTGTTCCAGGGAACGGAGTATGGGTTCGGCCGATACCTTGGTCCCGACAGCCCCCGTCATCCAGTGCTGCGGTGTAAGCATTCCCTGTCTGAAAATCCTGTCAACCTCATCTGAGAAATCTTTTCCCCCCAGATATTCTTCAATCTGGTACTCAATGATCTGTCCGTATGCATAGTTGGGAAGGTAAAGCGGCACTTCTATGCTGTGCGAGTAGATGGCGAGAATGGGCGAGTCACTTATTTTGAAGACAGGTGTGAAGTATGTGTTCCAAACCTCTGTTGCAATCTCAATGGTCCTTTCCTTCAGCATGGCCGGAGTGGCGTCAGGATTTTCATACAGCCATTTCCAGACTTTCATCTCAGTCATGCCAACTCCCATGATCTCCATAAGCGACCATGCCTGGTCGAGGTTCTGCATTTTCTCTGCTTCAGGATTGTCATCATTGATCCCAAGCAGAAACAGGTCGCGGCTCTGGAAGATAAAGGCCAGGGCTTCGGTAAAGGCAGTGTTGGGAACTCCCGAGAGCATGTAATGATCGACATCATACAGTGAGATAGTCTGTTCAACATTATGGCCGAACTCATGGACAGCAATGTTATAACCCTTGTAGTCCATACCTGTCTCAGGTATCCTTGTCCTGAGATGCGAAACAGAACCTTTCATGGCTGCTCCCCATGCATGACCCGATCCCCTGGCCGGATCGACAACGATCTTATCGGCAAGGTAAGCGGCCCGTTCAGCCGACCAGCCCAGTTTCCTGAGTATAGCAGGCATACCTTCCCTGAAAGCTTCAGGGTCGCGATAAAGGGCTGAGGTCTTTGAAGTAAGCAGGTCCTCCGAAATTGTGCTTCTGGCCTTGAAACCGTCGTACCATATGTCGTAAGGCCTCAGTTCCCTTCCAAGCCGCTGGCTTATAAGTGTTCCAAGGTCAGATAGCAGAGGCGATCTGAGATAGGAGTCGAACAATGCTTCCACTTCTTCCTGCGAGATCTCCATCTCTGACGAGAACTTACGCAGAATAGCCGTATTCATCTCCGGACAGTAAGGATCTATATCCTTCTGGGCCCGGAAGATATTTATAACATGTGAGTACCTGAGTTCTCCTTCCTCTTCAGCTTCAACTTCAGAACCTTCTTTTATAACCTTGTTGGAGAAGGGATACCATTCATAGCTGCCGTCGTTTATTATATCAGCGGGTATCTCCTGCCTTATTATCCTTTCCATTACTTTGTAAATCATCTCCTGCTTCTCAGCTCCGTTCTCAGCATCGGCATAGTCGGCTTTCAGTTCATCTCTCAGGTTCCAGTGGGAGAGAAGTACCATCCCGTCGGGGAAGATCTGACCTCCGTCTTCGTTCCTGAGCTTTCCCATGTGAATATTATATTCAGCAATATACATCTCAGCATTGCCAGTGGCTTCAACAAGGGCCTGGGTCAGCTGAGCAGGTACCCTTGTAACAAACATATCGCCCATCCGTGCCATGGCCCATTCTTCACGCGACCATCCCTTGCCCAGTTCTTCTTTTTCGGCAAGGGTGTAGTAGGGAAAGTTAAGTGCAATGGCAAAAGCTATCTTGTTGTTGTAGAAATCCTCCTGAATATGTGAGTCGACGGCATAGTTGCCAAACATCCTGTCGGTAGGGTCTATCTCACCGGTTGAAAGATCGAGGACCCTCCTCAGGTCAAGGGTGATCTCATTGAAGTTACCGGCCATAGATTCAAAATACCCGCTGGCCTTGTTGAATACCTCCCGGCGTTTTGCAGGGTCGGCTATATAGTTTTCCTTAACAAACTGAATGAATTCATCAGGAGAACCATCCTCAACCCTCCATAGTGATGCCGCATGCCTGACACCCTTTTCAGCAGTGACCATGTCAGCCGAAGGGTAAACCGTCCGGATAGTGTCTGTTGCAGCAGCGACTACCTTATCAGTCACGAAAGCCGCTTCAGTAGTGCCGGCCTGCTTTTTCACCGGGGCAACGCATGAGCTTAATGCAAGCAGCAGGAGAAAAATTGTCTTCTTCATCTTACTTAATAGTATTATTATCGGTTTTAACGATCCGTGTCTTAATTGTTACGATCTTTCTGTTCTCAGTTAACAAACTGTGCTGCATAGTATTTTGCTGTCAGCTTTTCTCCTGTCGACCTCTCTATCATCTCATTCCAGTAGTACCTTGCACCCGGCAGGAAGACCTTCTCCCTGAAATAATCTCCTATGGCTTTGTTCCCGGCAAACGATTCCCCGCCGGCTATGTTGGTCTGGACGTATGCCAGCCACTGTGAAGACAGCAGGTATCCAAGCAGGTAGTTATGATAATAGCAGGGGTAAAGGGCAACATGTATCTTTGTGGCCCAGTCGGGCATATCCCTTCCCCCGGGACGAGCCATCATCTGGTATTTCTCAACTGTATCCCACCATAGTTTATTAAGGTCCTGGTCGGGGTTCTCATACATTGATTTTTCAAAACGGTACATCACCTGGGCCCAGCGGCTGAAGACAAGCATCTCAAGCCTTAGTGATTTCCGGCTGTCGTCAGCAATCTTCCTGCTCTCCTCATCGTCGATGATGCCCATATCCTTCATCCATACAGGGTCGCTGGCCAGGAAACCGAAGAGATTGGCCACTGCCTCTGTGGTAAAGGTATGAGCCGCATCCCTCAGTGTAAAGGGCAGGTCCATATCATTGTAGTATGAGTAAACACCATGTCCGAGTTCATGGAGTATGGTGTTGGTCCAGTTGTGGTCAGGCTTTATGTTGTTAAGCGTACGAACATCACCTGAACGGTCGATGTCTATACAGAAAGCATGCTGGTTCTTGCCGGGCTTCTCATAAAGATCGCTTTTGGCAAGGATGGCATCAACATTCAGGCCTATCCCGTCGTAGAAGGTGGCAGCAAGCTTTGCGGGATCCTGACTGGCATAATAGGCGTCGAAATCCACTGAATAGATCCTTGGGGCCTCCTGGAAGAACCTGTTCTGGTAATGCCATGGCATCATCTCCCCGGGTTTTATCCCGTACCGGCGCGACAGGAAATTGTCGATGTCGCTTTTCAACTCCGCATATGTTCCTCTTGTAAGCTCATCCAGCTCATCGAAGATGGCGGTCACCTCGGCAGGATCCTGATCCGAAAGTTTTAGACTCATCTCGTGGTAGTTGCTGAATCCCAGTTCCCTGGCTATGAGGTTACGGTGTTTAACAAGCTCAACAACATCGGCTGCAACCAGCGGGCCTATCTCCTTATGCGCCTCCCATGCGGTCTTAAGCTTCCTGCTGTCTGTCGATGTCTTTAAAATCCCTTCTATCTCATTGTCTGATATCTCTTTGCCGTCGATACTTGCCCTGAAGTTCGAATATTTTTTGCTTATGGCCGTCTCCATGCTTATCCTCCGGGCAGTCAGTGCCGTGTCGACCTGACCTTCGAGGTAGGCACTATATAGTATGTCGAGCTGTCTTGCCAGGAGAGAATCCTTAACCAGTCCCGATTCCCTGATCTCCTTCAATTCAGCGAAGGCCTCACTGTCTGAAAACACTTTTTCAAGACCAAAGGAAGCCTTTTCACTTTTTGCCCAGTTCTCGTCGCTTCCTGATATCTCCGCGTTCCAGCTTGCCAGTCCGGCCTCCCTGTAGAGCGGAATAACCTTTGCCTCATACTCTGAGATGAATTCCCTCATCCTGTTTTCTGTTTTTTCCTGTTGCGATGTACACGACCATACAAGAGCAGCGGTCGTCACGGTAATTAATAGAAGGGTTCTTTTTTTCATGTTAGTCGGGTTTAGTTTACAAATATAAGCTGAATTTTTATTCAAGGCTGCCGGTTACCTGTTCAACCTCCCTAAGAATCTCGCACGACCTTACAAGTTCCTTCATCGTTGTATGATCGGGATACAGCGGCCTGTCAATATCGAGGAAGCTAACATGTTTTCTGATAACATCCTTTGCGGCAGTGACTCCTTTCCCAAAGCTGTATTCTTCCTTTCTGAAGTCGAGGGCCTGTGCGGCTGCCATAAACTCAATTCCCAGTATGCCATAGGCACAGTCGAGGATCTGGTTGTTCTTTATGGCTGTGTTCATTCCCATCGAAACAAAGTCCTCCTGGTCGGCAGCAGCCGGTATCGACTGTATTGATGCGGGGGCCGAGAGTATCCTTTGTTCAACGATAAGTGTGTCGGCTGTGTACTGGCTCAGCATCATCCCCGAGAACATTCCGGCTCCTTTTGTAAGAAAGTCGGGGAGCCCGGCGCTCAATGCCTGGTTGTTAAGCCTGTTCATCCTTCTTTCAGACATCACGCTTACCATGGTGATACAGGCCCCTGCCATATCCATGGGTACACATACAGGTGTCCCCTGGAAGTTGGCGCCTGTGAGCTGTATATTCCTGTCGGGAAAGAACACAGGGTTATCGCCCACACCGTTAAGTTCAATCTCAACCTGCGACCGGGCATAGGCCAGCATATCGTGGGCCGCCCCGATGACCTGCGGTGTCGAACGCATCGAATAGGCATCCTGGACCTTTGACTTTACCCTGCCTTCAATGATGTCGCCCCCTGCAATGCATTTGTTTATTGCCGCAGCACTTCTTATCGCTCCCCTGAAACCTCTTGCCTCATGAAGAAGCGGGGTGTAAGGCTTCATATTGGCCTTAAGTGCCTCGAGCGACATCGATGCGGCAATCTCAGCCTGCTTGAGCCAGTTGTTGGCGTCGACCAGCCATATGGCACTCATGGCAGTAAGCATGTTTGAACCATTGATGACTGCCAGACCATCCCGTGCCTGAAGTCCGGGAACCTCAATGCCTGCCCTTCGCATGGCTTCAGCTCCTTCGAGAAGCTCCCCTTTATACCAGGCTTTCCCCTCGCCGAGCAACAGAAGGGCTATCTGCGACATAGGTGCCAGATCGCCCGATGCCCCCACCGACCCTTTCTGACATACGTAAGGTGTAACTCCCCTGTTAAGCATCTCAACGAGAGTTTCGGTTATTATCAGCCTGTTGCCCGAATTGCCGTGTGAATGGACATTAATCCTTCCCAGCATTGCTGCCCTCACTGTCTCAATGGAAGCAGGTTCTCCAATTCCTGCTGCATGGTTGTATACCAGGTATCTCTGAAAATCCTTTATCTGGTCATCGTTAAGAACAACCTCTGAAAACTCGCCAATGCCGGTATTTACTCCGTACATTATCTCGTGTGCATTTATCTTTCTTTCAAGCATATCCCTGCATTCAACTATCCTGCTGCATGCATCGGGATGCAACTCAACCTCCTGCCCGTGCCTGGCTACATAGACAACGTCGTCGCATGTAAGACCCGAGCCTTTTATAATAAGCTTTTTCATAGTGACATTTTTTATGGATTGAAAGTACTACCCGGGTAGTTGATGGCCTGGAAACAATGTATGGTTCCGGAGAGCCGCCGGGACAGGCATCCGGGAAAAAACATAAGGCCGGCAAGGGATGTTTGCAGATCAGCAGAGACCCGACCGGTTGATTTTTATCTTATATTCAAGTAACCACGAATACTGCATGGCACAGGTTTTTCAAACCAAATTTAACTTTTTATTTCCTTTTTAGCAATTATAATGTCAAGGGTTGGTGCAGAAACTCTGAACAATGAATGCTTTTTGCTGTTATTTAACATTAGGTAAATCTTTATTTGAAGAAATTACTTAAATTTAAGGAAGAGAATAAAAAGCCTGTCCGCACACTTCATGCCTTCAGGCAGGTTATCAGATTTATTATCAATTAAATAAAGCAAATTGAATTATTAATATAAAACCCGGTACAGATGAAAAACAGACCTGTTAATTCACGACGCGAGTTTCTTCAGAAACTCCTTGCTGCCACGGCAGCTGCGGGATTCTATCCATATCTGGATATGATGGCCGGAGAGGCTCCGGTACAGAATAAAAAAGGCAGGATGCCGCTTCGTCCGCTTGGCAATACCGGTTATATGGTCGGTATTTACAGCCTTGGAGGCCAGGCCACCATCGAAACTCCCGGCAAGGAAGAGCTTGCCGTGGAACTTGTTAACAGGGCCATTGACCTTGGTATTAACTATATAGATACAGCTGCCGCGTACGGACGTTCCAACGAGACCATCACACGCGAATATGCCATGGGAACCAGCGAAAGGAATATTGGCCAGGTTATGAAGACCCGCAGGAATGAGGTCTTTCTGGCTTCAAAGACCCACGACAGGACCTACGACGGTTCGATGAGGCTCCTCGAAAGAACTCTTAAGAACCTTCAGACCGATCACCTCGATCTGTGGCAGATACATAACGTAAGGACTGCCGAACTGCAGAACCTCGACAGGTTTTTTGCTGCCGACGGAGTGGTAAAGGCTATGGAAAAAGCCAGAGAAGAAAAGATAGTCCGCTTTGCAGGCTTCACCGGACACGAGAGTCCCGACGTCCTTAAAGCCCTTGCCGATAGATATCCCTTCGACAATGTGCTGGTAGCCCTTAACCCTGCCGACAAACACCACGATCCCTTTATTGAGAAATTCCTGCCAACGGCTGTCTCAAAGAAAATGGGTATTGTGGGAATGAAGATTCCTGCAAGAGACAGGATTTTCGCACATGGGGGAATCGTTTCCATAAAGGAAGCAATGGAATACGTTATGAGCCTGCCTGTAAGTACAATAATAATTGGTCTGGACACTGTTGCCCATCTCGAGGAGAACATATCAATTGCCGAAAACTTCAAACCCCTTTCGGCCGATCAGATGCTGGCTATAGAAGAAAAAACAAAGCCCTACTACAAGGATATAATGTTCTATAAAAACCTTTCGGAATGGCCGGCAGAATGGTAAGAATCGCAACGGCTGGTCTGTTCTTTATTATGGCTCTCCTCGTTTCATGCGGGCAGACCGGATCGGGAAATACGTCAGAATCGGGCAACATACCTGCTGCTACTGAAGTAACTCAGGCACCAAAGGATACAAGCCTGCTTTTCGACGGACAGACACTCGACGGATGGGAGATAACAAACTTTGGTCCGCAGGGACCTGTTTACGTCTCGGGAGGAAATATAATGCTGGGCATGGGCGACGGCTGCACCGGGGTCACATGGGAGGGATATTTCCCGGTGATGAACTACGAGGTCAGCCTCGAAGCCAAAAGAGTGTCGGGTATTGATTTCTTCTGCGGAATGACTTTCCCTGTTGACGACAGCTTCTGTTCGCTCATAGTCGGGGGATGGGCCGGCAACACAGTAGGGATAAGCAGTATCGACAGAAAGGATGCCTCGGCGAATGAGACTACCCAGCTCAGGTCCTTTGAGACCGACAGGTGGTATACCATAAGGACAAAGGTCACTCCTGGCAGGATAGAAGCCTGGATCGATGACGAAAAGGTTGTGAACCTTGAGACTGCCGGTAAGGAACTCTCTGTCAGGCCTGAAGTAGGACTCTCAAGACCTTTCGGCATTGCTTCGTGGAGAACCACTGCAGCATTAAGGAATATACGGATTAAATATATCTGACAGGTCCCGGGAAACGACCGGCCTTCTAGGAATCGACAAAGGATGCTGTCGGGAAGTGGATTCCCGGGTGCTTAGTGAGAAAATTACCCCTGATCTTATGATTCTTTACGTTTCTGACAAAAAAAATCCGGATATTAGCATAATAATCCTTCTGAAATGTCAATGACCAGGTACATAACTCTTCTGCTGCTGGTTCCGGCGCTTTTCTCATGCAAGACAAACCAGCTTTTTATAAATGTTGTTCAACCCGCTCCGGTAACCATATCACCTGAAATAAAAAAGGCAGGGATAATAAACCGGAGCATACCCACCGATGAAACAAAGATCTTTGATATCATAGACAAGGCACTCACTCTTGAATCAGCCGATCTCGACAGGAACGGGGCTCAGCAGAGTATTGCCGGGCTACGCGACGAGCTGCTCGGTAATGACAGGTTCAGCGAGGTGAAGATAATCGACGATACCGAATTCAGGGCTTCAAGAATCGGCCTTCTGCCTCCACCCCTCAGCTGGGATATTGTTGAGATGATCTGCCGCGAATCGCAGACCGATGCCCTGTTTGCCCTCGAGCGTTTCGACACGGATACAAGGCTCGATCATTCGGGCAGCATCACATCAGTAAAAACTCCGGTTGGGAATATACCAGGGCTTAATTCAGCTGTTGAGATAATAATAAATACAGGCTGGAGGATTTACGATCCGTCGTCAAAAACTATAGTTGATGAGGTCAGCTTTGCCGAACAACTCGTTTTCAGAAGTGGTATAAATCCGCTTGCCACCGTTCTGGCTCTGGCATCGCGCAGGGAAGCAGTGACTGAGGCCAGCTTAAATGCAGGGCATACTTACGCCACAAGGCTCCTGCCATGGAACCTTTCGGTTACCAGGGATTATTTTGTAAAAGGCAGCGACAGTTTCAAAACGGCTAAACGTAAGGCACAGAACGGTAAATGGGATGAGGCTGGTGAACTGTGGTATGCTGAAACGGATAATCCATCCGGGAAGATCGCAGGCAGGGCAACATATAATATGGCCATCATAAGCGAAATTAACGGAAAGCTCGATGAGGCACTGTCGTGGGCTCAGAAGGCCTGGGAAGACTACCGTATAAAAGCCGGACTAAGATATGCTGAGATACTTAATGAGAGAAAACGCAACGAAGGGATACTTCGTTTCCAGGAACTGAGGTAGCTTCTTCCGGCAGGATAAAGGTCAGGTCCACTCTGTGGGCTGTTAAAGACATGGCTCTGATTGTAGTTTAATCATTTTAAGATATGTTGAGAATCAAGGTGCTTGTCATATCCCTGATGCTTGCTCAGGGACTGTCTTCACAGACCTGGTCACCCGGCTGGGAGTCACTCGATAAACGGCCTGTGCCGGGCTGGTTCGAAGATGCAAAATTCGGGATCTTCATTCACTGGGGCCTTTATTCAGTTCCAGCCTGGGCACCAACAGGCGACAGTATTGGTGTATATGACAAATATTCAGAATGGTACTGGAACAAACTTACAAACACTAAAAGCAGTGTCAACCGCCACTTCCGGGACTTCCATGAACAAACCTATGGGCCTGACTTCAGGTACCAGGATTTTGCCCCGATGTTCAGGGCTGAACTGTTTGACCCTGACCAGTGGGCCCGGCTTTTTAAGGAATCCGGTGCCGGTTATGTGGTTCTTACATCAAAACACCACGAAGGATTCACACTATGGCCCAGCGACAGGAGCTGGAACTGGAACAGTGTGGATATAGGTCCCCACCGCGATCTCTGCGGCGACCTGACTGCAGCCGTAAAAAAGGCCGGTCTGAGGATGGGATTCTACTATTCCCTGTATGAATGGTACAATCCATTATATCTTAACGATTTCAATACTTATGTTGACAATCACATGCTTCCCCAGATGAAGGACCTGGTTAACAGATACAGTCCGGATGTCTTCTGGACCGACGGGGAATGGGACAGGCCCAGCAAGGACTGGAAGAGCGAACAGTTCCTGGCCTGGCTTTACAATGAATCGCCTGTTAAGGAAACAGTTGTTGTCAACGACAGATGGGGGAGTGAGACAAGAAGCAGGCACGGGGGCTTCTTTACAACCGAATATGGACTGGTGGGAGACAAGGAAGGTGTCGGAGAGGAGATGGTAAGGCCTTGGGAGGAATGCAGGGGCATAGGAACCTCATTCGGCTTTAACAGGGCTGAAAACGCCGATAGCTATTCAACTGCTGATGAACTGATAAGGCTGCTTGTGTCAACAGTGGCAGCCGGAGGAAACCTTCTTCTTGATATAGGACCAGCAGCCGATGGAACCATCCCCGTGATAATGCAGCAGCGCCTTCTTGAGATGGGACAGTGGCTTAAGATAAACGGGGAGGCCATATACGGAACGAGGGCTTTCATCCGCTCAGAAAAAGACAAGCTTATAAACCCTGAGACAGGCAGGACAATATTCTTTACAGTTAAAAACGATGACCTTTATCTCTTCTGCACAGAATGGCCCGAAGGGAACATAGTATTAAAAGGACTGAAGATGCAATCCTCTCCCGATGTTGTTCTTCTTGACGGAAACATTAAAGCTAAGGCATCAATGTCAGGAGGCAGCCTTGTTATCCGGCCGCCTGCACTGACGCCCGACTCTTTCAGTCATGTTTATGTATTCAGAATCCGGGGAATGAAATAATCACTGGTTCGCCTCCGGGTAAAGGATCACCTTATTCCTGAAGTGTTGTAGGCCGACCTTCCGAACTCAGCTTCCAGAATATCAAGGGCATCCACCGGATTTGTAAGAGGCATATCCTTGTCAAACATCTCATAGTCGAGAAGTTCTGTCTTCCTTGTCTTCTCAAAAACCGGCAGCCTCGTCCTGTTGGTGGTCTCTAAATGATTTCCCTTTTCATCAACGATGATGATCCTGGGCAGAAAGATTCCCTTACGTCCGATAAATGAATCCATAATCCTTACAGCTTCATCATACTCCTCCCTTGTGGCCCTGCCCAGGGCTTCATACCTGACAATCTTCTTACTGTCCCAGGTAAAAACCGTGGCAAAACTCTCAGAAATCTTGTCATCGATGCTTATGTCGGTGTTAAGAGTATCATGTCCTGATGGCATAAGCAGTACCTTACCTCCTCCTCCCTCTATATTGGCTGCATAGCGGGGCACGGTGATGCCCGAAATCCAGCCCTGGAGATGTTTCATAAAAATCTTGCCCACCTGGATGGGTGTTATGAAATGTACTATACCTTTCTCTCTGTGGCACTGAAGAAGATAGTACGGGTGAACCCCTACCCAGAACATCCTCCTGAATGTCTCGGCCAGTATACTGTAGTTGTCGTTTACATGGTTGAGAAGTACAGTCTGGTTCCTTATTGTGAAGCCATGGTTGCGAATCCTTTTGACTGCCTGCCTCAGGTCTTCGGTAATCTCCTGGTAGTGATTGATATGTGTCATGAAATAGACATATTTCTCAACACCTTCGTTATACCTGTTTGCAGCTTTGTTTATAAGTTCAAGAAGGTCATCAGTGATGGCCATTGGCATCACAACCGGAACCCTGGTGGCTATCCTTATCGCTCTCAGGTGTTTTATCCTGCTCAGTTCCTCAAGAACATAGGTAAGCAGCTTCCGGCTGATCATAAGGGCATCACCGCCGGTAACCAGAACTTCGTTTATGTTCCTGTTATATCCTATATAAAACAGACCTTTATTTATCTCTTTCATGTTAACATCGACTGTGCTGTCGAGCGATTTAGCCCTCTGGCAATGGACACAGTATGAGGCACAGCTCGTGTTTTCTGCAACAAAAAGGGCAACCCTGTTCGGATATCTCTGGTAGACGGCACCGAAGCTTCTCGAACCCTCACTCATGGCACCTTCAGCTCCTGCATCGGGGAACAGCAGGTTGGCCGGAGTAGGCACACTCTGCCAGAAGACCGGGTCGAGTTTCTTTTTTGAAACCCCTCTTTCAAACACCGGATTAAAGGGATCCTCCTGCATAAGCGATGCATAGTAGGGGGTAATCCTGAAAGGCTCCTTTCCCTCTTTCCTCAACTGGTCAATGGTCCTGGTTATCTCTTCTTCCTGATGTAGGTTAAGCTTTATAACCTGCTTAAGCTGATCCACACTCCTGATCGAATTCTTCCTCTGCCATAGCGCGTCGTTCCATTCCTCCTCAGTAACATCTTTCCAAAGCTCTATCGTATTATACTTTCTGGGTTGATACAAGAAATCTTTCTCCATTCTTTAAGGTTTTTATTAAACATTAATCTTCTCAGGTCCGGATCACCTTTACATCAAATCAGCCGCCATCCCTCCGTTCCTTCCTGAAGCTTCTTTTCCGGACCGGGCTGATTGCAAATGACTAATTAAGAAGGCTGTATAAACAGCTGTTGAAGCTATTCAGGTTGTATGGAGCTTAAATATACGGCTTTTTTGCTGATTTTTAAAAAATACTGATCATTATCAGCATCAGGGTATATACCTTTCGCGACCGTAAACTATTAATATATAATGATATGCCGTAGAGATGTTGTTGCAGCAGTAAATCAGGATTTTGGATTTTAGCTTTAATATATTAACATTTTCTATTAATATTGCACATATTTATGAAACAGGAGGTTAATTTTTAAGAAAATTGAAAAAATCTGATTGGAAATTCAAGAAAATTGCAATTAAAGTTGGCAGCAATGTTATAACCCAGAGCGACGGGACCCTTAATGTGAGCAGGATGTTAAGGATAGTGGAGGATATAGCGGTGCTTACAAAACAGGGTCTTGAGGTCATTCTTATCTCCTCAGGTGCTGTTGCCGCCGGAAGGAATGATATTTCCCCGTCGCGAAAGACCAACATTGTTGCTGCCAAACAGATATGGGCTGCAATAGGGCAGGTGAAACTGATGACAAACTACCAGTTCCTGTTCGGGAAATATGGGATTCATGCCGGACAGTTGCTGGCAACAAAAGAAGCCTTCAGCGACAGGCAGCATTATCTTAACCTCAAGAACTGTATTTCAGCCATGCTCGAGAATCGGGTTCTTCCTATTGTAAATGAGAATGATACAATATCGGTCAACGAACTTATGTTTACCGACAATGATGAACTGTCGGGTCTTATCTCGTCGATGACCAACTGTGAGGCCCTCTTTATTCTGTCAAATGTCGACGGTATTTACAATGG
>CAZXSW010000020.1:17412-30924 GCA_964642615.1 uncultured Rikenellaceae bacterium
GTGAAGTATGATTATCTTATTATTAATGAAGATATAAGGAATATTTATCCTGTTTAAGAAATTTTTCTTATCTTTTTTTTTGATGAAGCCAGTATGTATTACTTACACAAATACGCAGGAAAATAATTTGTATACATGTGGGTTCCATCAAACCAGAAGAATAATAGTAGTGCACTTATGAATCTGACAACAATATTTAAAAGAGTCCGGAAAGCAGCCACCACCCTGGGTCTGGCCGATCCGGAAAAGATAAACAGGGTCCTTCTGGCAGTTGCTGATGAGGCTGAGAACAACATAGATCTTATTATCGCACGCAACAGGCTCGACCTCGACCGTATGGACAGGCTGGATCCGAAATACGACAGGCTTTTGCTTAATGAGCAGAGAATAAGGGCAATAGCAGGCGATATAAGAAATGTTGCAGGACTGCCTTCTCCCCTTGGCCGTAAACTCAGCGAAAGCGTGAGACCAAACGGACTGAGGATCTCAAGGATAAGCGTGCCCTTCGGTGTCATAGGCATTATTTATGAAGCCCGGCCCAACGTGACCTTCGATGTCTTCTCTCTCTGCATTAAATCAGGGAATGCATGTATTCTTAAGGGCGGAAGTGATGCTATTGAGTCGAATACAGTTATAACACAACTTATTAAGGGTGTTCTCGAAAGGGAAGGATTCGACCCCGGCATACTTACCCTTCTGCCTTCAGGCAGGAAGGAAACCCGGAGTCTTCTGACAGCAAGGGACTACGTCGATCTTATAATCCCCAGGGGTAGTAAAAAACTTATCGACTTTGTCCGCTCATCGGCTACTATTCCTGTTATTGAAACAGGTGCAGGGATCTGTCATACTTATTTTGATGAGTCGGGCGACAGGGAAAAAGGACGGCTCATTGTAAACAATGCAAAGACCAGGAGGGTAGGCGTATGCAATGCCCTGGACTGCCTTGTTATCCATGAGTCGAGGCTCGCCGATCTGCCTTATATTACCGGACTGTGTGCCGGCTCGGATGTCGAGATCTTTGCCGACCCCAAAGCCTTCAAGGCTCTTAAGGGATCATACCCCGACGGCCTGCTTCGCAAGGCTGACAGGGAATCATTCGGAACTGAATTCCTTTCATACAGGATGGCAGTCAAAACAGTAGGGTCGATAGACGAGGCTCTTGGACATATTGAAAAATACAGCTCGAAACACAGCGAAGCCATTATTGCCGAAGACTCCTCGCGCAGGGATCTGTTTCTAAGGCAGGTTGATGCTGCGGCAGTCTATGCCAATACCTCGACAGCCTTCACCGATGGTGCCGAATTCGGCCTTGGAGCAGAAATAGGCATCTCTACACAGAAACTTCATGCACGCGGCCCCATGGGACTGGCCGAACTGACTACCTACAAATGGATAATTGAGGGAGAGGGACAGATAAGGAAATAACTAAAAGGTCAGCATTATGATTTTTGATTTCAACATGATAAGTTCCTTTTACAGGGAACTGCCGGAAAGGATTGCCTCAGTAAGAGAAAAAGCAGGCAGACCTCTGACCCTGACTGAGAAGATACTCTTGTCACATCTGTACGACAGGGAGTCGTCTGCAGATTTCAAAAGAGGCCGCGACTATGTCCTTTTTGCTCCCGACAGGGTTGCCATGCAGGATGCCACGGCTCAGATGGCTCTGCTTCAGTTTATGGTGACAGGGAAAGATGAGACAGCTGTCCCGGCAACAGTCCACTGCGACCATCTTATTACAGCTGAATCGGGGGCCGTTGCCGACCTCCTGAAGGCTATGAATTCAAACAGAGAGGTATATGACTTCCTGAGCTCGGTAAGCAGCAGGTATAACATGGGTTTCTGGAAACCCGGAGCCGGGATCATCCATCAGATAATACTCGAAAACTACGCCTTCCCCGGGGGAATGATGATAGGTACCGACTCACATACCCCGAATGCCGGGGGACTGGGGATGATTGGAATAGGAGTGGGTGGAGCCGATGCAGTAGATGTCATGACAGGTATGGGCTGGGAACTTAAACTCCCTAAGATCATCGGAGTTAAGCTAAGCGGAAGGATGAGCGGCTGGACTTCAGCCAAGGATGTGATTCTTAAGCTTGCCGGGATACTCACCGTAAAAGGAGGAACAGGAGCTGTTATCGAATACTTCGGTGACGGAGCCTCAGCTATCTCCTGTACGGGAAAGGCAACAATATGCAATATGGGTGCTGAAACCGGTGCTACATGCTCCCTGTTCCAGTTCGATGATTCCATGGCTGAATACCTCAATGCCACAGGAAGAAGTGAGGTCGCCGGTCTGGCCCTTGCCAACCGCAGCCATCTGTGTGCCGATCCTGAGGTTCTCCTGAATCCCTCTGACTACTACGACCAGTTTATTGAAATAGACCTCGACAAGCTCGAACCTCATATTAATGGTCCTTTTACTCCCGACAGGGCAGTGCCCGTATCGCGGATGAAGGAAGAAGCTGAAAAGAACGGCTGGCCCGTTGACGTGCAGGAAGCATTGATAGGGTCATGTACAAACTCATCGTACGAAGATCTCTCGAGGGCAGCTTCCATAGTGAAGGATGCCCTTTCAAAGAACCTCAGGGCAAAAGCCGGGTTCAAGGTAACGCCGGGTTCTGAACTGATATTTTCCATAGCCTCACGCGATGGATTCACAGATCTGTTCAGGGAGTTTGGTGGCGAGATCTTTGCCAATGCCTGCGGACCCTGCATAGGACAGTGGAACAGGAAAAACAGTGATAACAATGAGGTCAATACCATTATACACTCTTTTAACCGCAACTTCTCAAAGCGTGCCGACGGCAACCCCAATACCCATGCTTTCGTGGCATCGCCTGAGATAGTAACTGCCATAGCCGTTGCAGGCAAACTTACCTTCAATCCCATTACCGACACTCTGGTCAACGACAAGGGAGAGACTGTCAGACTTGCCGAGCCTCAGGGTGCCGGACTTCCGGCCGGAGGATTCCCGGCTGCCACGGTGGGCTATCAGAAACCAGCGGGAGGAGATAATATAAATGAGATCCGGATCGATCCTGCCTCTGAACGGCTTCAGCTGCTTGAACCCTTCAGACCCTGGGAAGGAACAGATCTGACCGGACTGCCTCTTCTTATAAAGGCAAAAGGGAAATGTACAACCGACCATATCTCTATGGCTGGATTCTGGCTAAGATACCGCGGCCATCTTGAGAAAATATCGGATAACTACATGATCGGGGCCATCAACTGGTTCAACGACCAGGCAAACAGGGTCCTTAACAGACTTACAGGTGATTACGGACAGGTTCCGGTGGTGGCAAGAGCTTACCGCGACAGTTTAACAGGATCAGTGGTCGCCGGTGAGGAAAACTTCGGTGAAGGCTCTTCGCGCGAGCATGCGGCAATGGAACCCAGGTTTCTGGGCGTCAGGGCTGTAATAGTGAAGTCGTTTGCCAGGATCCATGAGACCAACCTGAAGAAACAGGGAGTACTCACCCTTACTTTTGCCGATCCGTCGGACTACGACCTTATAAGGGAGGATGATATCATCGATATCACCGGCCTCGAAAAGTTTGCCCCTGGCAATCAACTTACACTCATTCTGAATCACAGCGACGGATCCACAGATTCAATAGCGGCAAACCATTCATATAACAGTAGCCAGATTGAATGGTTTAAAGCCGGTAGTGCACTTAACTTAATGAAAAATAAATAGAAAGGTATATATTATGGCAGAGAAGATAAGACTTGAAAACGGAAAACTTATTGTCCCCGACAACCCAGTGATACCCTTCATCGAAGGCGACGGTACCGGTCCCGATATCTGGAACGCATCCGTCAGGGTATTTGATGCAGCTGTAAGCAAAGCTTACAAGGGCACCAGGAAGATCGAATGGCAGGAAGTGCTTGCCGGTGAAAAAGCCTTCAGGCTGACAGGTAACTGGATGCCGGAGGAAACACTGGCCTCCTTCAGGAATTATCTTGTTGGTATAAAAGGCCCTCTCACAACCCCTGTGGGTGAAGGAATGAGATCACTCAACGTGGCTCTCCGACAGGAACTCGACCTCTATACATGTTACAGACCCGTCCGCTGGTTCAGCGGGGTGCCTAGTCCTGTTAAAAATCCCGGACTGGTGAATATGCATATCTTCAGGGAGAACACCGAAGATATCTATGCAGGTATTGAATTCATGCACGGCGATCCGGCAACTGAAAAACTTAAGGATTTTCTTATAGGTGAGATGAAGGTGAAGTCTATCAGGTTTCCGGCTACCTCTTCCCTTGGCATAAAACCAGTTTCATTAGAGGGTACAGAACGTCTTGTACGTCAGGCAATAAGATTTGCCGTTGAACGGGGTCTTCCATCTGTTACTCTGGTTCATAAGGGAAATATAATGAAGTTCACCGAAGGGGCCTTTATGAAATGGGGCTATGCCCTGGCCGAAAGGGAGTTCCCTGATAAAGTGTTCACATGGCAGCAGCATAAACGTATAGCTGACGAAAAGGGGGTACCGGAAGCCGACAGAGTCCTCAAAGAAGCAGCTGCTTCGGGAAAGGTTATAATTAAGGATGTCATTGCCGACGCCTTCCTTCAGCAGATACTCACACGCCCGGCCGAGTATTCGGTTATAGCAACCCTTAACCTTAACGGTGACTATATATCCGATGCCCTGGCCGCCATGGTGGGAGGCATAGGGATAGCCCCGGGGGCTAACATCAACTACGACAGCGGTCATGCCATTTTCGAGGCCACACACGGTACCGCTCCGAAATATGCGGGACTTGACAAAGTCAACCCGGGCTCGTTAATACTCTCAGGAGCACTGATGTTCGAATATATGGGCTGGGATGAAGCATCCGAAAGGATCTACTCCGGACTTGAGAGCGCCATCAGCAATAAACAGGTCACCTACGACTTTCACAGGCTGATGGATAAGGCAACACTGCTTAAGACTTCAGAATTTGCAGATACAATAATTTCTAAAATATAAGGATTGAATATGGAAGACAGGGAATTCTTTTCGAAAATTGAGGACCTGGCAAGGAAATCATGCGACATCGATAACGATCTTTTCGATATCTATGATGTCAAAAGGGGCCTTCGTAACAACGACCGGACTGGTGTTCTGGTAGGACTAACCAATATTGGTGATGTTGTTGGTTATGAAAAGGAAAACGGGAACGTGCTGGCAGTCCCGGGTCGTTTGCTGTACAGGGGAATAGATATAGACGAAATAACTCATGGCTTTCAGAAGGAAGGCAGGCACGGTTTTGACGAGACTATATTTCTTCTGATGACGGGGCGCCTTCCTGACAGTGAAGAGCTTAAGGATTTTACTTCCCATCTGGCTTCGCTGAGGGCCCTTCCCGACCAGTTCATAAACGATATGATCCTTTCAATGAAAGGGAAGGACGTGCTTAACATGCTGGCAAGGGCGGTTCTCGGACTCTATACTCTCGACGAAAAGCCTGACGACATATCCCTTAATAATATGATCAGGCAATCACTTAACATCATAGCCAAATTCCCTTCCATAATAGCCTATTCATACCAGGCACTTCGTCACGCCTACAAGGGAAAGACCCTGTCCATACGTCACCCCCAGCCCTCACTGTCAACGGCTGAGAACTTCCTCCACCTTATCAAGGGTGAAGGCTCTTACACTAAACTGCAGGCCGACCTGGTCGACCTTGCCCTGGTCCTGCATGCAGAACACGGCGGTGGAAACAACTCGACATTTACTATGAGGGTCACAAGTTCAACCGAAACGGATATCTATTCAGCCGTGACTTCAGCTATCGGTTCCCTTAAAGGCCCTCTTCACGGAGGAGCTAACCTGAAGGTGCTCAATATGATGGAAAATATAAAAGAAAATGTCAAGGACTGGAAAGACAGGGATGAGGTTGAGAAATATCTCCTTAAGATACTGAACAGGCAGGCAAACGATTTATCTGGGAAGATATACGGGATAGGACATGCCGTTTATACTATATCCGACCCCAGAGCCATCCTTCTGAAAGAGAAAGCCAGGGAGCTGGCTGTTGAAGCCAAAAGGAATGATGAATTCGAGCTTTATAACATTGTCGAAGAACTTACTCCCGAGGTGTTCAGAAAGTTCAAAGGTGAACAGTCGACCAAAGTTGTCTGCATAAATGTCGACTTCTACTCCGGTTTCGTGTATTCATGTATTGGCATTCCTGCCGAGTTATATACCCCGCTCTTTGCTATGGCTCGAGTATCAGGATGGTGTGCCCACCGTGTAGAGGAACTTACATTCTCAGCCAAGAGGATAGTCCGTCCTGCCTTTAAGAATGTTTATGGCAGGAGGAAATATATCCCCATTGAAAAGAGATAAGCCAGTACGATATTTTTTGCAGTCACGGATATGAAGTTATTGAATACCTTTTGAATACTTATTATGGAAGATAACAGATGCAATGAGGAACACCGGCTGTCGCGGTTAAACTACCCTTCCAAGAACGGAATAGCTCATTTTTCGAGGAGGGTGGCCCTCTTCATCTTTCCCGTAATGGAAGGCGGTGACAGCGAGCCTCCTTCGTCAGAGGAACTCCATTCGGAGCTTACGGCCTTGCTCGAACCTATGAAGCCGAAGCTGCAGGTCGCTCCGGCTGAGCTGGCTGACACTTTTTTCGGGCGCCTTCCAGGTATAAGGGAGCTTCTGTGCGGCGATGCTGCCTTCATAGCAGCAAATGACCCGGCTGCAACTGAAATTGACGAGGTGGTAATGGCCTATCCGGGTTTCTTTGCCATCCTTGTCTACAGGCTCGCCAACTGCCTGGCGGCACTTGAAATACCACTTATGCCACGTATCATGACTGAATATGCCCATTCACTGACGGGGATCGATATACATCCGAAAGCAACTATAGGGCCGCAGTTTTTTATCGACCATGGAACGGGGATCGTTATCGGTGAGACTTCGGTTATAGGAGAGAGGGTAAAACTGTACCAGGGCGTTACAATAGGAGCCCTCAGTGTATGTAAGGATATGGCGGCGACAAAACGCCATCCTACAATCGAAAATGATGTCATCATTTATGCAGGAAGTACTATTCTGGGCGGAAACACCATAATAGGACACGACAGTATAATCGGCGGAAACGTCTGGCTTACTGAAAGTGTGCCTCCCTTCTCGATGGTCTATCATAAACACCAGATGGCAGTAAGAGAGAGAAAGCCCGGACCAACTACAAAATAAACAGAAAGCTACAATGAAATTCAACGATCTGCCTGAGTCCATTGGCAATACCCCGCATATACGACTATCCAGACTTTTCCCAAACCATGAAGTCTGGATCAAGGATGAAAGGAGAAACCCGGGAGGGAGTCTGAAGGACAGGATTGCCAGGGCTATGATAGTGGATGCCGAAACCAGGGGTCTCCTCAGGAAAGGTAGTGTCATTGTTGAACCAACTTCAGGAAATACAGGCATAGGTCTTGCCTTATGTGGGGCTGCCAGGGGATACAGGGTCATCCTTGTTATGCCCGAATCGATGAGCATTGAAAGGAGAAACCTTCTGAAAGCTTATGGCGCCGAACTGGTCCTGACCCCCAGGGAAAGAGGGATGAGGGGAGCCATCGAAAAAGCTTCGGAGATCCTGAAGTCGACAGAAGGCGCCTGGATGCCAATGCAGTTTGAGAATCCTGAAAACCCTGCCATTCATGCTGCCACGACGGCCATGGAGATAGTCGCAGACTTTCCTGAGGGAATAGATTTTCTCGTTACCGGAGTAGGAACAGGCGGGCACATCAGCGGCGTATCCTTAACCCTGAAGAAGCACTTCCCTTCTCTGAAGGTATTTGCTGTCGAACCCTCCGACTCACCCGTGCTGAGCGGCGGCACTTCCGGTCCTCATGCCATCCAGGGCATAGGAGCCGGTTTTATCCCGGCCAACTACTCAGACGCTTATGTTGATAAGATAATAACGGTAACAAAAGAAGAGGCTTTCGGGATGGCACGTCTGGCTGCATCCACTGAAGGTATGCTGGCAGGAATCTCCACGGGAGCTTCTCTGGCTGCCGTGAAGCAGATGCTGGAACTTGCTGAACCCGGACAGAAGATAATGACTTTTGCCTATGATACCGGAGAACGATATCTTAGTGTCGGGGAGTTATTTACCTGATAGCTAGATGACCTCCCATCTGTAGGGCGCCGACACCTGGGCTCCCATCCGGGTCACCGAGATGGCAGCAGCCTTGTTGGCAAAGATGACAGCTTCCTCCAGACCTTTTCCTTCTGAAATAGCTACGGCCAGGGCGCCATTGAAGATATCACCGGCAGCGGTGCTGTCAAGGGCCTTGACAGGTATCACCGGTATGACCTTTTCAACTTTGTCTGAAAGAATAAAGGCCCCCGCTGCCCCCATGGTTATGACTACATTCTTAACTCCCTTCTGGTACAGCTTCTGAGCAGCCCTGGCTGCCGATGCCGTATCTTTTATGTCAATGCCTGTAAGAAGCTCTGCCTCTCCTTCATTGGGAGTGATAAGGTAAAGACACGCAAGGAGCTCCTGCGACAGATTACGGACCGGAGCCGGATTGAGTATTATACGGTTTCCCTTCTCAGCGGCCCTGCCTGCAACATATTCGACAGTGCTGACAGGGATCTCGAGTTGCATAAGAAAGACATCATCTGCATCCCTCAGGTAGATGTCATCTGAAATGTCATAGGCCGACAGAGCTGCATTCGACCCGGGAGCCACAACAATAAAGTTCTCACCTTCTTCGTCAACGGCTATAAGCGCCACTCCCGAGGGGTTCTTAAGGTCCTTGATTATGAAGCTTGTGTCAATGCCCTCTTTATCAAACTGAGCCTTTGACTGCTCACCAAAAAGGTCATTTCCCGTTTTTGTAACAAAGATCACGTCTCCGTTGAGACGGGCAGCGGCAACAGCCTGGTTGGCACCCTTGCCTCCCGGATTGAGCAGATAGGAACTGCCCAGTACAGTCTCCCCACGCCCGGGCAGCCTCTTTGTCTTAACAACCATATCGGTGTTGGAACTGCCGATAATTATAATCTTACCCATAGATACCTGAAAAATTTCACGCACGAAATTAATCAATCTTTGCATTAACCGAAACTTAAACCGATGCCATACGGAACTGTCTTAAAAAAAATGAAAGAGGTTCGGCAGTTGAAACTATATTACTATATTTAGGACCTGTTAAAAAACTCTGATTAATCTGTGAACTTTTCACCCCATCAGAAGCAAGTCCGGAACGGAAACGCCTTCGCGTCACCATTCCCTTTTTTTATGCCGGTAAATTCAAAGCAGCAGTCAGATAACAACGAACCCCACATGTATTGCAGACAAAAACACCCATGGATATAATTATATTACCTGTGAGGCCCGTCAGACCATAAAAAATTAAATTATATAAAGATGAAAAAATCATACCACAACTATTTTCTTATTGGTTCACTGGTCTTCTTACTGGGATCAGGAGGCGCTTATCTGGCTGGTAAAATAACCCTGACAGGCATTCTTCTGATACTGTTTTGCATAAGTCTTGCCACGGGTGTTCGGGGCTTTGAAAAATATAAGGGATATTCATACACCCTTTGGATCTTTGCATCAGTTGCCGCTGCCATGTTCTTTCCTAATTACTTTATTCAGATAGGTAACTTCCAGGTCAAAGCTACTATGGTGCCTCTGTTACAGATCATTATGTTCGGAATGGGATCACAGCTTAGCTTTGACGACTTCGCAGGGGTAATAAAAATGCCAAGGGGAGTCATCGTTGGGGTTATATGCCAGTTCTCAATAATGCCCTTTGTAGGTTATTTTATTGCAAAAGCCGTCAACTTTCCTCCTGAGATAGCTGCCGGTATCATTCTTATTGGCTGCGTCCCCAGCGGACTGGCATCCAATGTGATGTCATTCCTGGCAAGAGCCAACCTGGCACTTGCAGTAACCATCGGAGCCATTGCAACACTGCTTTCGCCCCTTCTTACCCCCGTTCTTATGAAATGGCTCGGTGGGCAGTATGTTGAAGTAAATTTCTGGAGCATGATGCTTGATATCCTTAATATGATCATCTTCCCGATAGTGGCAGGCTTCATCTTCAACCTCTTCCTCAAGCGCGATACAACACGCAAATCAATGATAATCCAGCTTCTGTCATACATGTTTATAATTCTTGCAACTACCCTTATATTCATTAAAGTAAATGATGGTGGTGTAAGAGAATATTTCATCCAGTTCGCCAAAACAATGGGTTGGTTCTACTTCCTGCCCATGGTCGGAGCTCTTGTCTTCCGCCAGTATCTTAAAGGAAATACCAAATTAATGGAGTCGCTTCTGTCGTTTATCTCAATGGTTGGTATTGCTCTTATAATATGTATTATAGTTGCCTCGGGTCGCGATAACCTCCTGAAGGTGGGTGGACTGCTTATACTTACAAGTCTGGTTCACAACGTGGCGGGCTACGGCCTGGGCTATACAATCTCCTGGCTCACAGGCCTCCCGGAGAGGGATCGCCGTACAGTCGCCTTTGAAGTGGGTATGCAGAACGGAGGACTTGCCTCGGGCCTTGCCCTCCTTATGGGAAAAGTGGCAACCGTTGGCCTTGCTCCTGCAATATTCGGATCACTTATGAATATAACAGGCTCAATACTTGCCAACTTCTGGAGAGAAAGACCTCCTGTGGAGGCTGAGGTAAAAAGTTAATTTCTCCAGCCGCATCTGGCCCCTGAAGAAAAACTTATATAAACCTTAAGAGATGAGTGTAGTTACTTTTGGTGAGATCATGCTCCGCCTGGCAACTCCTGAACATCAGAGGTTTACCCAGGCTACCTCTTTCAGCGCCTCCTATGGCGGGGGAGAGGCCAATGTAGCCGTTTCACTGGCTAATTATGGTCTTAAGACTGAGTTTGTCACCCGTCTGCCCGGTAATGATCTGGGTCAGGCAGTTCTGATGGAACTCAAAAAACACTCAGTCGGCACTGAGCATATAATCCGTGGTGGCGACAGGCTGGGGATCTATTTCCTCGAGACCGGTGCTGTGGCCCGACCCAGCAAGGTGATATACGACCGTGCCCGGTCTTCCATTGCTGACATCAAGCCGGGGATGATAGACTGGGAAAAAATTTTCAGAGATGCCGGATGGTTTCACTGGACAGGCATCACACCGGCTATATCAGAAGGTGCTGCCGCCGTATGCCTTGAAGCAGTGATCACAGCAAAGAGGATGGGGCTAACCGTTTCATGCGACCTGAACTACAGGAAAAACCTCTGGAAATGGGGAAAAGCTGCAGCTGAGGTGATGCCCGAACTGGTAAGATCATCCGATATCATCCTTGGAAATGAAGAAGATGCTGAGAAGGTTTTCGGAATAAAGCCCGATGAAGGAGATGTGTCGGCAGGCAGGGTGGATGCATCAGTCTACAGGACCGTTTGCGAAAAGATGAAGCTTATGTTCCCTAAAGCCCGCCGTATAATAATCACCCTCAGAGGTTCAATAAACGCCGATCACAATTCCTGGTCAGGTGTGATGTACGACGGTGAGAAGATGTTGACGGCTCCCGTTTACCATATAACACATATAGTCGACAGGGTGGGAGGGGGCGACTCCTTTATGGGAGGACTTATTTACGGACTGATAAGCTACCCGGGTGATGACAAGAGGGCGCTTAACTTTGCCGTTGCTGCCTCGTGCCTTAAACATACAATTCACGGAGACTTTAACATGGTCTCCGTTGCCGAGGTGGAACAGCTTATGAAGGGAGACGCCTCAGGAAGGGTTGTCCGTTAAATTGACCTGATCTTTAATCAAGCCTTAATAATAAAACTGCCGGAAGCTTTTGTCTTCCGGCAGCATTTTTTTCCCCCTGCTTCAGCTCCAAAGACGGTCGTATGACCTTTTGTCATCCCATTCCGGCGTTGGCTCGATGTTTATGTTTTATATCGAAAAGAATTAACAAACTCCTATCCTGATTGTGTGTTTTATCAAATTTTTATATTTTTAACATATTTTAACACGGGGAAATTACCTGACCGTACTATGAGATATATTTTGCTTGTTACAGCTCTTGCTGCCACTATTATGTCGTGCAGCAGGAAGAGACCGGTTTATATCTTTCCGGATGATGCTCTGGGGTTGGCTGCCAGCCAATATGAGCTTATGTATGACACCATGAAGTCCCTTACAGGCTTATTGCCCAAAACTATCTATGATGAGAATAAGCTTGTTACGGCCGGTCCCGGATGGTGGACGAGTGGTTTTTTCCCGGGAACCCTGTGGTACCTCTATGAAAATACAGGTGATGACAGGTTAAGGGATGCGGCACGTGACATAACTTCACGTATTGAGAGCCAGAAAGACAACAAGGGCACCCACGACCTGGGTTTCATGCTTTACTGCAGCTTTGGGAACGGTCTCAGGCTCACGGCTGACAGCAGCTACAGAGATGTTTTGCTCGAAGGAGCCAGGTCACTCAGTTCCCGCTTCCGACCGGTGACAGGTTGCATCCAGTCGTGGAACAGCCGTAGGGGCTGGCAATATCCGGTTATCATAGATAATATGATGAACCTCGAACTGCTTATGTGGGCCTTCAGGGAATCGGGCGACTCTTCTTTTTACAAAATAGCAGTGAGCCATGCTGATGCTACAATAAAAAACCATTTCAGAGACGACTTCAGCACCTGGCATGTGGTTTCATACGACACCATCACCGGGCAGGTCGAGACCAAACAGACTCATCAGGGATATAGTGACGAATCGGCATGGGCACGCGGACAGGCATGGGGTCTTTATGGCTTCGTGGTGATGTACAGGGAAACAGGCTTTAAGAGATATCTCGACCAGGCTGTTGGTATTGCCTCTTTCATGATAAACAATAGTAACATGCCGCAGGATATGATACCTTACTGGGACTTTGACACCCCGGGAATACCCGATGCCCTCAGGGATGCATCGGCCGGTGCCATAATGGCTTCGGCACTTCTTGAGCTGAGCGGATATGTCGATGATGAACAGGAAGCCTCCTTCCTCAGGGTGGCAGAGAAGCAACTTCAGACACTCTCTTCACCTGAATACCTGGCAGCCATAGGACAAAACGGCCACTTCATTCTTAAACATAGTGTCGGCTCGCTGCGTAGCTACAGCGAGGTGGACGTGCCTCTTACATATGCCGATTATTACTTTGTGGAAGCACTTATGAGGTATAAAGACCTGCTCCGTGAAGGTGTAGAGATATGAGACAATGTATCAGAAGTCTATCATAGCCTTCATAACTCCGTCGCGGTAAGCAGCCACCATGTCAAAGGCTTCTTTTGCCTCCTCAAGGCGGAAGCGGTGAGTGACCATATTTCCGGTATCGGCCTTACCCGACCTCATAAGCTCAATGGCAGCCTCCACACAGTCGACCTGCCTCCTTATGAACTGTATGGAGATCTCTTTTCTACGGGTATCTTCAACATTAACCGACCAGTTTCCAAACTCAGGTATGCCGACTACAACAAGCTTCCCCCCGGGCTTTAATATCTTTACAGCTTCATCCATCG
>CAZXSW010000020.1:31024-32918 GCA_964642615.1 uncultured Rikenellaceae bacterium
ATGGCCAGAGGTTCGGATATGGCACCGTGGTCGGGACCAAGTTCAGAAGGCAGTGGGATACAGCTTGACTCCGGAAGTATTATGTATTCCCTCAGACAGCCTTCGGCCTGACCTGGACAGCCAAGGAACCGGATCTTGCGGCAGGTATGCTGCCGGCCTGAAAGGCACTGGTCACATTCATGGCATGGCATGGCCGGTTCAATGGCTATAACATCCCCGGGTTTTACACTGCTTACGGCACTGCCTGTCTTTACAACAACACCTGAACCTTCGTGACCGACCGAAAAAGGATAGCTTACAACCTGGGAGCCTATCTGACCCTGGGTGTAGTAATGGATGTCCGAACCACAGACTCCGGATACAAGCATCCTTATCATCACATCGTCGGGGTTCACTATCTCAGGATCAGGTAAAACGCGCAGCTCCATCTGCCTGAGTCCGGTAAGCATCATTGCCTTCATTCTACTTAATTTTTTTACTTTAGAAGAAACAAATATAGATATATCATTTATCTTAATATCCTTAATTCTACAGGATGAGAAAAATTTATGCACTGGGAGAGGCTCTCCTTGATATCATCTTCAGAAACGGTACTCCCGTGGCCGCGAAACCGGGCGGTGCCATGCTCAACAGCGTCGTTTCACTCGGACGCACAGGAATGCCTGCTACCTTCATCTCAGAATATGCAGGCGATGAGACAGGAAGCATCATCGATAACTTTCTCAGTGAAAACGGTGTAGATACAGGTAATATATACCGGTACACCAACGGAAAGACTGCACTGGCACTTGCTTTTCTCGATGCAGACAACGATGCCCGCTACTCCTTCTATAAGAAATATCCTCCCGTCAGGCTCAACATGGAAATGCCCCTTATTCAAAAAGGTGATATATTTCTGTTCGGATCTGTTTATGCCATAACTGCCGAAGTAAGGGAGAAGCTCAGGGCCCTTCTTCAGGGTGCTCTCGGCAATGATGCCCTCATAATATACGATCCCAACTTCAGGGCGGCCCATCTTGCCGAACTACCCCTTGTGAAACCCCTGATCACTCATAACATAAGCGCTGCAACCCTTGTAAGGGGTTCGGATGAGGATTTCTTTAACATATTCGGTGTTACTACAGCCGACGAAGCATGGGAAGTCATCAGCGAACTATGCCCCTGCCTGATTTATACTGCAAGCTCAAAAGGGGTTTCGGTGCGGACCCGCTCTTTTTCTGCCGACTACCCGGTGAGGAAAATAGAACCCGTAAGTACCATAGGAGCAGGTGATAACTTCAATGCAGGACTTATCCGGGCTATCTGCGACCTGGATCTTGATGCTGATCAGCTCATGTCAATGGGAGGGGAGATGTGGCACAAGGTTGTTGAATGCGGTATCGACTTTGCTACCGACGTCTGCATGGGATATGACAACTATATATCCCACGACCTTGCTTCACGATACAGGAAGTGATTGTAATCTTATATAGCGGGCTGTCTATATCGGCCTGGCATTTGAAAGGAGGTATCTCTCTGCTTCAAGCGACCAGATATAATCATTCTTCTCAACAATCTCATGGAGACCCCTGTAGAAGGGATCCTTCTCTCCGGCTTCCTTAAGCTTGTAAAGTGATATCAGGGGCATGGAAATATTTGTATAGATGAGCTTCTTCCCTCCCGGAATGCCTGTAAGGTTAAGGGTGGTGTCGACCACCGCGTCGAGTCCGCCTACATGGGTTATCATCACTGCAGGGTTTATCCTGCCTTCACCCATCATTCTCAGTGACTCCTTCATGTCGTCGGTGTTGCCTCCCGATGTGCCTGTTAAATGTGTAAAAGCATAATGAACATTATAAAAATTCAGTCCGGCCGTGAATGCAGGATCAGTCGGTCCTGCAAAGAAATTAAGGCA
>CAZXSW010000021.1:0-10850 GCA_964642615.1 uncultured Rikenellaceae bacterium
GTCACATATTCCACATCCCTAAGAGCCGTCCTTCTGAAACTCTCCCTGTGTTTTTCGTAGTACTGGTTTATCTCAGACTGGGTAATGGTGATAAGTGAATCGGATATTGTTGAGTAATTCTTTCCTATAAAGCTGAAGTCGACTGAGTTGGCTGAAAGCTTCTGGTCGTATTCAACCTGTTTTGAGGTGACATACAGGCCTTTGGCAATCAGGGTATTGTATTTGGTGTTCATCATGTCGTTTACTATCTCGTCTTCGAAGAAGAGCCAGTATCTTCTTGCTGTCTCATCAACTTCTGTCTGCTTAAGGAAGTTAATAAGGAAAGATTTATTGAAGCTTCCTGTCTGCTGATCCGTGAAGAGCTGAAGTACCACCGGATGGGGATTATTTCCAAGCACAAGGTCGTCAACTTCTTCCTCGCTTACATCAATACCCAGTCTTTCATACTGTTCGCTGAGGATCTTTTCCCTTATAAGCTGCTGCCATGTCTGTTCCCTGATCGATTCGGAAGTTGCTTCATCAATTGTTGAGGTTCCGGAGAGCTTGTATATCTCGTAAAGGTTCTGAACCCTTCCTTCGTAATCCTGGTATGATACGGTTTCTTTGCCGATCTTGCCTATCTCATAATACTTCCTGGCCTGGCTGTTCATACCCTGACTATTGCCGAAGAAATCACTTATGACAAAGAGTAAAAGAGATACACCAATAATTACTACCACTAAAACCCCGGCTTTTTCTCTTAAAAATTGAAGTGCTGACATGAATTAAGTGTTTTATAAAATAATAGAAATGAACCATTTTTCAATACAGGCGACAAATATAACAAATTTCCATTAAAACCTTGTCGTGTAAATAATTTGTTTCTTATTGTCTAATTGTCAGATTAACAATGTTATGATAAAAATGAACATGAACGGGACTTTTTAAGCATCGTGTCATGCCCTTTCTCATCACAGACAGGTTATTGCCATGCTTAAAATGATAATTCTCATTTTATTCGAAAATTGGAAAATATTCGAATATCTTGTATACGGTAAAATGATAAAACGGCCGGAAGGTGTCCGGCCACAGCATGTCATTATGTTTAGTGTTAACCAAATCTGCCGGGTGATATGTCAGGAAATCTGAGAGGTTTATCGGAACGAAAAGGAATAAGAGGCGGGCTCTTTGAAGAGCTTGCCGGTGCATGTATCAGCGGGGCTGCCGACGATGCAGCCGTGCTGGAGGCTATCAGGGAGAAATACCTCACCGGCCGTTCAACACTTGCCGGGGTGAGTTCTTTCTACGACTTTCTTAAGAAGGAACACCGTGCTAAAAAGGTTTTTGTCTGCGATGGCACTTCCTGCCTTACCACAGGCGGAACGAAGAAGCTTAAGGACCGTCTTCTTACACTGTACAGGGAGGAGGAGATCGGAAACATGACCTGCCTGGGTCATTGTCATTCAAACGATGCCTTTATAAGTGGAGGCCGGACTATGGTTCTTAAAGAAGACCCTTCGGATTCAGGACTTCCGGCCGAGGTTCCGGCCCCGGGAAAAATAAACACCGCGACAAATGTACAGGACCCTGCGCTGATTTCTCCCACAGGCGACCTTAAAGAGTATTATGGCATACTGAGGACATTCTGCTCAGATATACCTCATGCCATTGAACAGATTGAGCAGTCGGGGCTAAGGGGCAGGGGTGGTGCCGGCTTTTCCTTCTCGGCCAAGAAGAAAGCTTCACGATCGGTGCCTTCTGCAAGGAAATATATAATATGTAATGCTGATGAAGGAGATCCGGGTGCTTTTTCTGATAAATGGCTGCTTGAAGAAAGGCCACATGCTGTACTCTTCGGAATGATGGCCGCAGGGATGATCACTGGTGCAGATACAGGCATATTGTACATAAGGGGCGAGTATCCCGAATCCATCGAAGCCGTAAAAAAGGCAATAGAGGAACTAAGGGAGGAAAAGCTTACAAGCAGTCAGTTGTGGCGCTGCGACAAGGATTTTGTTTTTCATGTCATAAGGGGAGCCGGAGCCTATATCTGCGGGGAAGAGACTTCACTTATCAACTCGCTTGAAGGACTCAGGCCTGAGGTCAGGACACGTCCGCCCTATCCAGCCACATACGGATTGTTCGGGAAGCCAACTCTGCTAAGTAATGTCGAGACCCTGGCAAACATAAGATTTATACTTAAGAATGGAGGAGAGGCTTATTCAAGGATGGGCACAGAAAGGTCGCCGGGTACCAAGCTTGTTTCCCTTGACGGCGGCTTCAGGAATCCCGGACTTTATGAAGTAAGGATGGGTACTCCCCTCCGGGAGGTGTTTGAAGATATGGGTGGAGGGACACGCTATCCGGTCAAGGCCTTTCAGGTTGGCGGACCCCTTGGAGGTATCGTCCCGGCCAATATGGTAAATGAATTATCCCTCGACTTTGAATCATTCTCAGGGAAAGGGTTCCTGCTGGGACATGCAGGTGTTGTGACAGTGCCTGAGGAATTTCCTCTTTCCGAATTGCTCTGGCATCTTTTCGAATTCACCTCGCGCGAGTCGTGCGGCAAATGCTTTCCGTGCAGAATAGGAGCCAGGCGTGGAGAAGAACTGCTCGAAGCTGCAGTAAAGGATGGAAGGAAGATTGACAGGGAACTCTTCGTCGACCTGCTCGATACCCTGCAGCTAGGGTCGCTATGCGCCCTGGGAGGCGGTCTTCCTCTTCCTGTAAGAAACGTCCTTCAGTATTTTCCTGATGAGATTGGAGAAATATTCAAATAAACCCCGACAGTTATGGAAAACACCGCATATATTGATAATATACCCTATGAAATCATTGAGGGAGAGACTATTCTTGAATTTATACGGAGGCACAGGGGCAGGGATCTGGTGCCCACCCTCTGTCAGGCTGATAACCTCAAAAACTACGGCTCATGCAGGGTATGCTCTGTTGAAGTGGCCCTAAAACAGGATGGTCCCGCCAGGGTAATGGCATCATGCCACACACCTGTGGCCGAAGGTTATTACATTTATCCTTCGGGGCCACGGATAAAGAAACTAAGACAGAACATAATCGAACTGGTAATCAGTGATTATCCTGCCGGAAGGATACATCCTGAGCCAGGAAAGCTGCCCACCGAGTTTCAGAAGGTGATTGCTTCGATAGGGATCCCTGAGGTCAGGTATCCCCGGCATAATAGTGCAGGCACATCACTTCCTGACAGGTCTCATCCCTATGTGTGGTCTGACCTGGATGAATGTATAAAGTGTTACAGGTGTGTAAGGGCATGTGACGAATTGCAGAGTGAACACATCCTTGGCATCATGGGCAGGGGATACGAAAGCAGGATCATCAAGGGATATGACACCGATTTCATCTCATCGGGATGCGTATCGTGCGGCGCCTGCGTCCAGACCTGTCCCACAAATGCCATATCGGACCGTTATGGAACCAAGACCCTTGCCGCCGACAGGGTGGTGAGGACCACCTGCACATACTGCGGCGTTGGCTGTAATCTCGATGTAAGTGTTGCCGACGGGGTGGTCAGGGGTATTCAGGCACCTGATGACGCTGAAGTAAACCGTGGCCATACCTGTGTTAAAGGCCGTTTTGCCTTTGAGTTTTACAGGCATCCCGACAGGCTGAGTTCTCCCCTTATAAAGCGTGATGGGGTATTTAAAGAGGCGACATGGGATGAAGCCTATGATTATATTGCTTCAAGGCTTCAGAGTATAAAGGAAAAATACGGTGCCGATGCCATTGCCGGAATATCATCGGCCCGATGTACCAATGAAGAGAACTACCTGATGCAGAAATTCATGAGAGCTGTCATAGGGACCAATAACATCGACGGCTGCTCAAGGGTCTGTCATGCCCCCACCGCCATGGGTATGCAGTGGGCATATGGAACAGGGGCAGCAACAAACTCGATTGATGACCTGTATAAAACTGGATGCATACTTATGATAGGAGCAAATCCCAATGCCGCTCATCCGGTTACAGGGGCCAGGATAAGGGCGGTGGCCCAGGCAGGTGTTCCACTTATTGTTATCGATCCGATAAAGACCGAGCTGGCTCGCTATGCCCTGTATCACCTGCAGAACCGGCCCGGTACCAATGTAGCCCTGCTTAATATGTTTGCCAGGTGCATCCTCGATTACGGAAGGGTGGATAAGGAGTTTATTGAATCAAGGACAGAAGGCTGGGACGAGTACTCCGCTTACCTGCTGGGTCTCGACCTTCAGGAGCTTGAAAGGATCACCGGGGTCGCTGCAGAGCTTGTCAAAGCTGCCGCTGTTGAATATTCAACCGCCCCTGCGGCAATGGAGTTTCACGGACTGGGGGTTACAGAACACTGGCAGGGAACCAAGGCCATCACCCTGATTGCCAATATTGCCATGATGACAGGAAATATAGGCAGGGAAGGATCGGGAGTCAATCCACTCAGGGGACAGAACAACGTTCAGGGTGCAGCCGATATGGGGGTTCAGCCTCACCAGGGAGCCGGCTACCTTCCTGTCGGTGATCCTGAAATAAACAGGCTCTACAGTGAGTACTACGGAAGGGAGGTGCCTTCAGATACAGGCTACAGGATACCAGAGATGTTCACAGCTTCAGCAAAAGGAGATCTTAAGGCAATGTGGGTCATAGGAGAGGATCTTATCCAGACCGACCCTAACACCTGCCATGTAAGAAATGCGCTAGGGAATCTCGACTTCCTGGTTGTCCAGGAGCTCTTCATGACAAAAACGGCTGAGATGGCACATGTCGTACTCCCGGCATCTTCGTTCCTTGAAAAGGAAGGGACCTTTACCAACGGTGAGAGGAGAATACAGAGGGTCAACAGGGTTGTAGAGCCCCGGCCCGGTACAAAACCCGATGGTGTGATAATAACCGACATAATGAACAGGATGGGGTACAGGCAGGAAGCCTATGATCCTTCAGTCCTTCTGCGTGAGATAGCAGGCATAGTACCATTTTTCAGGGGAGTCAGGTGGGAGGAGCTTGGCAAAAACGGAAAGCAATGGCCTGTCGGGGAAGACGGAGAAGGAACACGTATACTGCATACCTCGACCTTCAAACGCGGGAAGGGAAGGTTCCATGCGTGGGACTTTGAAGAGACCGGGGAGCTGACCGAAAACTCTGATGAGTATCCGTATATACTCACCACAGGAAGAATACTTGAACACTATAACAGTGGTTCTATGACACGAAGAACTCCCAACGGAATCCTCGTCACTGAGGATATCCTCTGTGTCAATCCAGGCGATGCCCTGGTTAAAGATATCTCTGACGGCGACTATGTGATGATACGCTCGGCCCGTGGCATAACCATTATGAAGGCCAGGATCACTGACGAGGTGAAGCCCGGCGTTCTGTATACTACTTTCCATTTTCCGGAAGCTTCAATCAACTACCTCACCAGCGGTGTTGCCGATGAGTATACACTGACGCCGGAATATAAGGTGGTGGCGGTCGATTTCGAAAAGTCTCTTTACAGCCGGTTCAGTAATGCTGATTGTGCAAAATGAAAACAATTGCGAATTTCAGACATTGGTTTTAAAGAATAGGTTTTGTGCAGGAAAAGAGAGAAAAAATTGATTATGGGCATTAAAAATAGGGGGTATATTGAAAAAAAGCACTAAAAAATAAAAAAATATCTTCAAAAATAGGGGGTCGTATTAGAAAATATGTATTTTTGCCATATAAAAATATGAGATATGGCAGAACTACGTTTTAGTGCATTAAGAGAAGTATTCAACAGGGAGCCTGTTGAATTTGAGACTCCATCAAAGAACATTTCCAGGTATTATGGATCAGATGTATTCAATCTGCACAGGATGGAGCACTACCTTTCAAAGGAAGCTTTCAGGGTAGTTAAAAAGGCAATTGAAGAAGGGAAGTCACTGACCAGGCAGGAAGCTGATCAGGTAGCTATTGGTCTTAAGGCCTGGGCTCTTGAAAGTGGAGCCACCCATTTCACTCATTGGTTTCACCCTCTCACTGACGGTACCGCTGAGAAGCACGACGGCTTTCTTGAGATGGGGGAGAACGGACATATAATAGAGAATTTCTCGGGAGCAGTGCTTGTCCAGTCGGAACCTGATGCCTCGAGCTTCCCCAGCGGCGGAATAAGGAATACCTTTGAAGCCAGGGGATATACGGCCTGGGATGTGTCGTCTCCCGTTTTCATAGTAGGTAATACGCTTTGTATCCCGACCATCTTTGTATCCTATACAGGTGAAGCACTCGACTATAAGGCTCCGTTGCTGAAGGCTCTCTCGGCCCTCGACAAGGCAGCCGTCGATGTTTGCCAGTACTTCGACAAGGATGTGACAAAGGTGTTTTCGACACTTGGCATTGAGCAGGAGTATTTTCTTATTGATGAAGCCCTTTATTATGCAAGGCCCGACATCGTGCTTGCTGACAGGACACTTATGGGACATCAGTCATCAAAGGATCAGCAGCTTGCCGACCATTATTTCGGATCTATCCCCAAGAGGGTTATGCATTTCATCAAGGACTTCGAGTGTGAGGCCCATAAGCTTGGCATTCCGGTCAAGACCCGTCACAACGAGGTTGCTCCCAACCAGTTCGAGTGTGCGCCCCTTCACGAGGAGGTCAACCTGGCTGTCGACCACAACCAGCTTCTGATGGATATCATGAAGCGTGTTGCAAGGAGACATAAGTTCAGGGTTCTGTTTCACGAGAAGCCTTTTGCAGGCATTAATGGTTCGGGTAAGCACAACAACTGGTCATTGGCTACCAACACCGGAGTTAACCTTCTTTCGCCCGGCAAGAACCCCAAGACCAACCTTCAGTTCCTGACCTTCCTTGTCAATGCTGTAAAGGCTGTTAACGACAGCAACGATATGATAAGGGCTTCGGTTATGAATGAGTCCAACTCATACCGTCTTGGCGGTCATGAAGCACCTCCCGCAATAATATCAATATTCCTGGGAACCTATCTTAACAAAATGCTCGACAGCATAGTAAGCAAAGTCCCGGAGAAAAAGATGACTCCTGAACAGAAGACCGAGCTTAAGCTTGGCATAGGCAAGATACCCGAGATCCTTCTCGACAACACCGACAGGAACCGGACCTCGCCATTTGCCTTTACAGGTAACAGGTTTGAATTCAGGGCTGTGGGCTCTTCAGCCAACTGCAGCGCTGCAATGATAGCTCTCAACTCAGCAATGGCCTATCAGCTGACCATGTTCAAGAAAGAGGTAGATGCACTTATCCAGAAAGGCAAAGGTAAGGATGAGGCTATATTCCAGATTCTTAAAAAGAATATAATAGAATCTCAAAGAGTTCTTTTTGAAGGTGACAACTACAGCCAGGAATGGCATAAAGAGGCAGTTAAACGTGGACTTACAAACAACCCAAGCGTACCCGGGTCACTGACCAGTTATCTTAGTCCCGCTGCTAAAGAAGTCCTGATAAGCACCGGTGTCTTTTCCGAGAAGGAGATTGAAAGCCGCGTAGAGGTTGAATTTGAAAAGTTCACAAAAAAGGTTCAGATAGAATCAAGGGTTCTTGGTGACCTTGCCATCAACCATATTATTCCGACAGCCATAAGGTATATGACCTCTCTTATAGAAAATGTGAGAGGCCTCAGGGAGATCTTTGACGAGAAAGAGTTCGAGAGGCTGTCAGCTTCGCGTAAAGGTGTGATCGTTACTATATCAGATCATATCACCAACATCAAGAAGATGGAATACGAGATGGTTGAAGAGCGCAAGAAGGCAAACAAGATCACAGATTCATACAAAAAGGCCCTTGCCTATGAGAAAAATGTAAAGCCCTATCTGAGCAGCATACGTTACCATATAGATAAGCTTGAACTTATAGTTGACAATGAGATCTGGCCGCTTCCAAAATACAGGGAGCTGCTGTTCATACATTGATAACGAAGGTTTTCTCTCCTGGATCCTCAGCCGGCGGGGGTGTCACTTTCGACATCCCCGCCTTTGTATTATTGATCCTCAATGGCATAATAATTGTATATTGCAGGCGTTTGATTAGAGCAGCCATATAATTAAAATGATTACTTTTAATTTTTAATCTTCATCAGCCTACATGAAACGGATCATACTCCTTGTCATAATATTACTCCTGGCTTTTGCCCCGGAATCACCTGCCCAGAAGCGAAAATCTGAAAGGGCTTATGCGGCTTTTGAAGCAGGGGAGTATTTTGATGCCATCGATCTCTTTAAGGATGCCTATTCGCGAACAAACAGGTCGGACCAGGCTGCAAGGACCGACCTTGTGTTCATGATAGCAGAAAGTTACAGGATAACAAATGACCCACGTAATGCCGAGACCTGGTACAGGCTTGCTGTACGGTCAACATACTCAAGGCCGGAGGCTCTTTTTAAATATGCAGGGACGCTTAAGAAGAACGGCAAATACCAACAGGCTATAACCGAATTCAGAAATTACAAGCAGGTAGCCCCGGGTGACCCAAGGGCCGACCAGGAGATAAGGGCCTGTGAACTGGCTGATGAATGGTTGAAAAACCCCGATGCTTACCAGATAGAGGAGCTTAAGGATCTTAACTCGCGCGACCAGGACTTTGGACCTGCCTATGCCAGGGACGATTATGGAGTAATCTGGTTCACTTCTTCACGCGACGATGCCGCTGGGAATAAGTCACACGGAGCTACAGGCCAGAATTTCACAGATATCTTTGAGAGCCGTATAGATAAAAAATCGAAGTGGAGTACTCCCGTTCCTGTCGATATTATTAACTCGGAATTTGAGGAGGGCACCCCGTCGTTCTCAGCCAATTTCAGGGAGGTGTATTTTACCATGTGCGAAGCAGGCAAGAGGGAGCAGAAAGGTTGTGCAATAATGTATTCTGAAAGAAGCGGAGACGGATGGAGCAGACCGGTTAACACAGGCATCCTTCCCGACTCAGTGGTGGCCGCCCATCCGGCACTCTCACCCGATGGCTCTACCCTTTACTTCGTATCAGATATAAAAGGAGGCTTCGGTGCCAAGGACCTCTATTACGTGACAAGGGCAGGTGATGGCGACTCGTGGAGCGATCCGGTAAACCTGGGTCCTGACATCAACACTGCAGGCGATGAACTATTCCCCTATGTAAGGAATGACGGATCGCTGTACTTCGCCTCTGATGGTCATATAGGTATGGGTGGACTAGATATCTTCAGGGCTGTGCGGCAGCCCGACGATTCATGGGTGGTTCAGAATATGAGAGCTCCAATCAACTCATCGGCCGATGACTTCGCGATAACCTTTGAGGCCGGAGATGAACGTGGCATCTTCAGCTCATCAAGAAAGGGAAGAGGGAATGACGATCTGTACTCCTTTGAGATGCCTCCCCTCAGGTTCAATGTCGCGGGGCTTGTCAAGGATGACAAAGACGGCACTCCCGTTGCCGGGGCCGTAGTTCAGCTTATTGCTAGCGATGGATCAAACCTGCAGGCCGAGACAGGTACAGGAGGAGACTTCAGGTTTGCCCTGAAGCCCGAAGTGGACTATATATTCCTTGCCAGCAAAAGAGGCTACCTCAATGGCAAGGAGAAAGAAACCACCCGCAGCCAGGAGAAGAGCCGCGACTATATGGTTACCATACTCCTTACAGCTATCGATGAACCCATAGAGCTGCCGAATATATTCTACGACTTCGGGAAATGGGACCTCCGTCCCGAATCTATGGTCTCACTCGACAAGCTTGTCGAAACCCTTAATGACAACCCGAATGTTACCATTGAACTTATGTCACATACCGATTCGCGCGATACCGAAGAATATAACCTCGACCTGTCGCAGAGAAGGGCTCAGTCGGTGGTGACCTATCTTATAGAGAAAGGGATAGAGTCTGAAAGACTGTCGCCGAAAGGCTACGGGGAATCCGGACCTAAAGTTGTCGATCAGCTTACAAACAGCCAGTATCCCTTCCTTAATGCCGGCACAACACTGAGCGAGCAGTATATCAACAGTCTGGCAACCGAAGAACAGAAGGAGATAGCCCACCAGATAAACAGAAGAACAGAGTTCAGGGTTCTCAGGACCGACTATGAGGCTCCCGTCAGGTGACCTTCTTACTGTCATGAACATATTATGGTTCGTTAACAGATATCTTTTTTCTATATTTGCCATGTTTCCTATAAGCCATGGCAAAAGAATCAAAATACAGCAGGAGAGGCGTCTCATCTGAAAAAGAAGATGTTCATGCCGCAATAAAATCTATTGACAGGGGATTGTTTCCCGGGGCTTTCTGCAAGATAGTCCCTGACCTTCTTGCCGGTGATGACGATTACTGCAACATAATGCATGCCGACGGAGCCGGAACAAAATCATCACTTGCATATATCTACTGGAAAGAAACAGGCGATATGTCGGTGTGGAAGGGGATTGCCCAGGATGCAGTGGTGATGAATACCGACGATCTGCTGTGTGTGGGTGCATACGATAAGATACTCCTTTCATCAACCATAGGCCGGAACCGAAACCTCATTCCTGGTGAAGTAATCTCGGCTGTCATTAAAGGTACCGAAGAGGTGCTTGAAGAGATGCGAACACTTGGCGTGGGTATCTGGTCGACGGGAGGAGAGACAGCAGATGTGGGGGATCTTGTCCGTACAATCATTGTTGACTCAACAGTGGTGGCAAGGATGAAGAAGAAAGATGTAATCACCAATGAAAAGATAAGCGCAGGAGATGTAATAGTGGGACTGGCCTCGTCGGGGCAGACCACCTGGGAGAAGGAATACAACAGCGGCATGGGAAGTAACGGACTCACCTCGGCCCGTCATGATGTTTTTGCCCCCTACCTGGCAGCAAGGTATCCCGACAGCTTTGACACAACCCTGTCGTACGACCTTGTGTATGCAGGCAGG
>CAZXSW010000021.1:10950-27038 GCA_964642615.1 uncultured Rikenellaceae bacterium
ATATCCATTGCCGGCAGGTATAATCTTGATGCAAGGATCATCGGCCATTGTGAGGGTTCAGACAGGTCAAGGCTCACCATTAAGACCGGCACCGGCACTTATTCATACTGACTTCAGGAAAGGACATGTGGCTTCCGGCCACATGTGGCGATATTCTAAAGCTTTCTTTTTAAAAGTTTTATGTAAGGTTGTAATAACCAAAACTCATTTTTTCTATCTTTGCACCCTGAAAATTACAGAGTATATGGCAAACAATATGATTCTTGAGAAGCTTGAAGGAGTGAAGACAAGGTTTGTTGAGGTCAGTGAACTGCTCACGAGGCCTGATATCCTGTCGGATATGAAGAGGTATGTAAAGCTAAACAAGGAGTTCAGGGATCTTGAACCGATCATAGATGCATATGAGAAATATAAGCTGGCGCTTGGGAACATAGCCAGTGCCAGGGATCTGCTGGCCACCGAAAAGGATGAGGAGATGAGGGAGATGGCCAAGGCTGAACTTGAGGAGCTTACTGAAGGCCTTCCTGATATGGAGGAGGAGATTAAGTTTCTTCTCATACCTGCTGATCCTGAAGACGATAAAAATGCCGTGCTTGAGATAAGAGCCGGGACGGGTGGTGATGAGGCCAGCATTTTTGCCGGCGACCTGTTCAGGATGTACGGAAAGTTTTTTGAACAGAAAGGCTGGAAACATGAAGTCAACAGTTATTCCGAAGGAACAGCCGGAGGATATAAGGAGATAGTTATAAGTGTCAACGGAGAAGGTGTTTACGGACTTCTTAAATACGAGTCGGGTGTTCACAGGGTACAAAGGGTTCCCCAGACTGAGACTCAGGGCAGGATCCATACCTCTGCAGCCACAGTGGTTGTTCTTCCTGAAGCTGATGAGTTTGATGTCGAGATAAGGAATGAAGATATTCGCAAGGATACCTACTGTTCATCGGGTCCCGGCGGACAGTCGGTAAACACAACCTATTCGGCCATCAGGCTTACCCATGTGCCCACAGGCATAGTGGTTACCTGCCAGGATGAGAAATCGCAGATAAAGAACTACGACAAGGCACTCAAGGAGCTAAGGACAAGGCTCTACAACCTTGAATACCAGAAATACCTCGATGAGATCGGGCAGAAGAGGAAGACCATGGTATCGACGGGTGACCGTTCGGCCAAGATCAGGACTTACAACTATCCGCAGGGAAGGATGACCGACCACCGCATTAACCTGACACTGTATAACCTCCCATCGATACTCGATGGCAACATTCAGGAGATAATAGGAAAGCTTCAGATGGCCGAGAACGCCGAACGTCTGAAGGAAAGCAATATCTAAACCTTATACCATGAACCATCAGCAGTTATTTGATAACATTGTCGCCAAACGCTCCTTCCTGTGCGTGGGTCTCGACCCCGAGACAGGGAAGCTGCCCCCGCATCTCCTTGGTTGCGATGATCCTGTTTTTGAGTTCAACAAGGGCATTATAGATGCCACTCACAGCTTCGCCGTGGCTTACAAGCCCAATGTTGCCTTTTACGAGTGTCTCGGCACCGCCGGCTGGAGGGCTCTGGGTTTAACACTTGACTATATAAGGGATAATTATCCCGATATCTTTGTCATTGCCGATGCCAAAAGAGGGGATATAGGCAACACATCGAAGATGTACGCAAAGGCCTTTTTTGAAAATATGTCATTCGATGCCGTAACCGTTGCTCCCTATATGGGGGAGGATTCGGTGACTCCCTTTCTTTCATATCCCGGCAAATGGGTTGTCCTTCTGGCTCTTACCTCCAACAGAGGTGCTGACGATTTCCAGTATCATAACGAAGCGGGTATGAGGCTCTTTGAAAAGGTACTGACTGTTTCGAAGCAGTGGGGTAACCCCGACAACCTCATGTTTGTTGCCGGAGCTACACGTGCCTCTATGCTCAGTGACATACGGAAGATCATCCCCGAAAACTTCCTGCTGGTTCCCGGTGTGGGTGCCCAGGGAGGAAGCCTGGCCGAAGTGGCCGCCAATGGCCTGACCCCGAAATGCGGCCTGCTCGTAAACTCTTCAAGGGGAATAATTTATGCCGACAGTTCACCCGACTTCGGAAGGGCAGCCGGAGAGAAAGCTGCTGAGATGCAGGCTGAGATGGAAGTACATCTTAAGACTCATAATATTATCTGAATTATCTTAAGGCAGTTTGCCTTGCCTGCAGACATATTAGAAAATAGTCGGCCTAAATCCCTGACAAGATTCATTTTTGGAAAACAGCAGGAACTTTATTATATTTATAGTCTCGCTGTACTTAAGCTTTTTCCGGGATGAAAGAGGAGTTTCTCCATTATCTGTGGAAATATGGTCTTTATGACCACGACACTCTCCGTGATGCCAGTGGTGAGAAGATCATCGTTGTCAGTCCGGGTGAATACAACCGCGACTCGGGTCCCGATTTCTTCAATGCCCGTATTATAACAGGCGGTACCCAATGGGCAGGGAACGTGGAGATTCACATAAAATCATCACACTTCAACCTGCATGGCCATAACAGCGATCATGCCTTTGACAATGTCATCCTGCACGTTGTTGCTGAAAACGACAGGAAGGTGTATAATGCCAGGGGAGTGGAGATACTTACGGTTGAAATAGGTTTTGACAGGGAGCTCTATGAAAGATACCTCGACCTGGTAAACAATCCCTGTGCCATCGCCTGTCAGGATGACCTGGGTAAGATTGATATTTTTCTTATACGGCACTGGCTTCATTGTCTCTCAGTGGAAAGACTTACAGAGAAGTCGGCTGCCATAGAGAAGATCTTTGCGTCGACTGGCAACGACTGGGAGGAGACCTTCTACAGGATGTTATCGAGGTATTTTGGTTTCAGGGTTAACACCCAGCCTTTTGAGATGCTTGCTGCCGCGCTGCCGTTCAGGATCATCAGAAGGCACTCAGACAACAGGTTTCAGGTTGAGGCTTTGCTTTTCGGTACAGCCGGCATGCTTGAAGAAAGCCTGTTTAAAGAAGCAGTCAGCGATGAATACTACAGGATGCTTGTAAAGGAATACAGGGTCCTTGCATCAAAATACTCCCTTAACCCCATCCACGGATGGCTATGGAAGTTCAGCAGGCTCAGGCCTGTCAACTTCCCTACCCTGAGAATCTCGCAGCTTGCTGCCATGCTTACTACGGCTGGCGGACTGTTCTCGAGGGTTATGGAAACGGACGACGCCGTACTTCTAAGACAGCTGTTTGCCACTGAAGCCTCTGAATACTGGAACACCCATTTTGTTTTTGGCAGGGAAAGCCGTCAGGTGAGGAAAAGCACCGGGGCTCTTGCAGCCGATATCCTCCTCATCAATGCCGTGATTCCGGTTGTCTTTGTCTTCGGAAGGCTACGTGGCCTGCCGGCTAAATGTGAGACAGCACTCGGAATGCTTGAGAACCTGCCTGCTGAGGATAATCTTATAACAAGGGAGTGGAAGGAGGCAGGAGTATCAGCAGAATCAGCTTTTGAGTCGCAGGCCCTTCTTCAGCTCCGTAACAGTTACTGCCGCACGAGAAGATGCCTCGACTGCAGAATAGGCTGCAGGCTCGTCAGTATGGGAAAAGCCCTCAGGGAGCCTCATAATCTCACACTTGAACCCTGAAGATTATTAACCCCGGCCTGACTAAGGCAGATTAGTCGCCGGACAGTGGCGGGTATCAGGAAAAAATAAGCCCCCGATGTTAATAAAATGTTGAATTATAACACTATTCGACGCAACTTTTTGCACTGTTTTCCCGTCTTTTAATTTGAAAAACAGGCAATATCATTTTTGAAGTTGCCGTTTGATATGTTGGATGAAACAGAAGTCCTGATATTATTTCAGGACCGGACAGAGGTTTCTTTAAGCCTCCTGAAAGCCCTGCAGGAAGCCCTTGTCAGGGAATAAAAATAAAAAAAGTTATTGATGGCATAAAAAAAGAGTCAATTGTTTGATAATTTACATAAAAAAGCCTTATTTTTGCGTTCCAAAATCGGAGATTCGATTTATATTTGGATAAACACTATATTTAAAAAAGATATGTATTTGACCACCGAAAAGAAACAGGAGTTTTTCAAAACGTTTGGAACGTCGGAGATTGATACCGGGACTGCAGAAGGGCAGATTGCCTTATTCTCATACAGAATATCGCATCTTACCGAACATCTCAAGAAAAACAAAAAAGATTTCAGCACGCAGCGTGCCCTGATCTCTCTTGTCGGAAAGAGGAGGAAGCTGCTCGATTACCTCAAAGTCAAAGATATTTCAAGGTACAGGGAAATAGTAAAGGCGTTGAAGCTACGTAAATAATATTCTGAGAAAAGGCAATTTGAAGTTGCCTTTTTTCTTATCCTTATTATTTATAATTTCAGTCCTTAAATAAAATCATCATATATGTTCAACATTAAAGAAAAAAATATAGATCTCGGCGACGGGAGAATAATTACGCTTGAGACGGGCAGGATGGCCAGGCAGGCTGACGGGTCCGTGCTTCTCAGGTTCGGAAAGACAATGCTGCTGGCCACCGTGGTTTCAGCAAAAGAGGCAAGGGAAGATACTGATTTCATGCCTCTCTCAGTAGAATACAAGGAGAAATATGCATCATCGGGAAGATTTCCCGGCGGCTTTCTCAAGAGGGAGTCACGTCCCTCTGACTATGAGGTTCTTATATCAAGGCTCGTAGACAGGGCTCTCAGGCCTCTGTTTCCTGATGACTTTCATGCCGAGACCTTTGTTACAATAAACCTTATCTCAGCCGACATTGACACCATTCCCGATGCTCTTGCCGGTCTGGCTGCTTCGGCAGCTCTCACCATCTCAGATGTTCCCTTCAATGGTCCCATATCTGAGGTGAGAGTGGCAAGGATAGGCGGTAAGTTTTTCGTGAATCCAACAGCAACAGCTTTAAAGAATGCAGATATCGACCTTATGGTCGGCGCCACCATCGACAATATAATGATGGTTGAAGGAGAGATGAAAGAGGTTTCTGAAGACGAGATGCTGGAAGCCCTTAAGGTAGCACATGAAGCAATAAAGATTCAGTGCCGTGCCCAGCTTGAGCTTGCTGCAGAACTGGGAGCCGGACAGAAAAGAGAGTATAGTCATGAGGTTAATGATGAAGATCTCAGAAAGAAAGTCTGGGATGAGACCTACGACAAATGTTACCAGGTTGCAAAATCCCTTACAGCCGACAAGCATAAGAGGGAAGAGGCCTTCGAAGCAGTAGTCACAGAGTTTCTTTCACAATATGCTGAGGAGGATGAGGTTAACAAGTCTCTTGTTAAAAAATACTATCACGATGTTCACAAGGAAGCGGCCAGGAGGCTGGTACTTGATGAGCATGTACGTCTCGACGGCAGGAAGCCTGACCAGATAAGGCAGATCCTCTGTGAGATAGATCCCCTGCCTGCCACACATGGTTCAGCACTCTTTACCCGGGGCGAGACACAGTCACTTACAACAGTGACCCTTGGAACAAAACTTGATGAGAAGATAATTGACGATGTCCTTAACAAGGGCACCGAGAAATTCACACTTCACTATAACTTTCCGCCCTTCTCGACAGGCGATGCCAGGCCCGTCAGAGGCATAAGCAGAAGGGAGATAGGACATGGGAATCTGGCCCACAGGGCACTTAAAAATATGATGCCTTCTGACCAGGAGAATCCCTATGCTATCAGGGTCGTCTCTGATATCCTCGAATCAAACGGTTCTTCTTCAATGGCTACGGTATGTGCCGGGACACTTGCACTTATGGATGCCGGGATAAAGTTAAAAAAACCTGTCTCGGGGATTGCCATGGGACTTATAACCGATACTAAATCGGGAAAATTTGCCGTGCTGTCGGATATTCTTGGTGATGAAGATCATCTTGGCGACATGGATTTCAAGGTTACCGGAACCCGCGATGGCATAACAGCCACACAGATGGACATCAAGGTTGACGGACTTTCATTCGAAGTGCTCTCACAGGCCCTTGCACAGGCAAAAGCCGGAAGGATGCATATACTCGGAATAATGGAAGAGACCATTGCCGAGCCTCGTGCTGAACTGAAGCCCCACGCTCCAAGGATAGAGATGCTTACAATACCCAAGGAGTTGATCGGAGCCCTTATTGGTCCCGGCGGCAAGGTGATACAGGAGATCCAGCGCGAGACTGGCACAACCATCATTGTTGAAGAAATCGACGGCCATGGCGATGTGAATATATTCGGCGAGAACAAGGAGGCAATAACTGCAGCCCTCGATTGGGTGCGTAAGATAGTTGCTGTTCCTGAAGTCGGACAGGTATATAAGGGGAAAGTGAAGACCATCGTTCAGTTTGGAGCTTTTATTGAGATACTTCCCAACAAGGACGGACTTCTGCATATATCCGAGATAGACTGGAAAAAGATCAAGACAGTTGAGGAAGTGCTTAAAGAAGGAGATGAAGTGGAAGTCAAGCTCATCGATATTGATCCCAAGAACGGAAAACTTAAACTGTCAAGGAAGATATTGCTGCCCCGCCCCCCGAAACAGGAGGGAGAACAAAGAAGACAAGACGAGGGCAACAACTGATCATCACCTTACCGCTTTTGCCTGTAAGTGAAAGCATAGTAATGATTTAAGGTGAATTGAACAGAGAATTCCTGAAAAATAAATACAAAGAAAAGGTTAACTCGCATTGAAATGCGGTTAACCTTTTTCTTTTGCTTAAAAATTCCCTTCCATTTTATAAATTTGGGTTACGATGGATATGAGAAGTACAAAGTATAACTTCGTTGTTATTGAGGGTAACATAGGGGCAGGAAAGACAACGCTGGCCTCGATGATAGCCTCACAGTTTAATGCCAGGCTCATACTCGAACAGTTTGCCGACAATCCTTTCCTTCCGAAATTCTACAGTGATCCTGAAAAATATGCTTTCCCCCTCGAGCTGTCATTTTTGGCAAGCCGCTACAAGCAGCTGTACGGGGAATCAGGGACACAGGACCTCTTCAAAAGCTTTACAGTTGCCGACTATTACTTCATGAAATCACTCGTCTTTGCCTCATCAACTCTCAAAGATGATGAATATAACCTGTACAGGCAGATTTTTTATATTATTTTCAGCTCATTGCCGAAACCCGACATGTTTGTATATCTGCATGTTGATCCTGATAAACTGCTTGATAATATTAGAAAAAGGGGGCGTGACTACGAAAAACACATTACAAAAGAATATCTTGGTAAAATACAGGACAGCTATTTCACGTTCTTTAAGCAAAATCCCGGGAACAGGTATCTTGTAATAGATATAAACGGGATTGACTTTGTCGCTGACGGGGAGAACTACTCAAAAATCATTGGGACCATCTTCGGTGAAGACTATTCAAAAGGGTTGAATATGGTGATATTATAATATAAAGGGTCAAAAACATCTATGATAAATGAACTATTTTTTATACATTTGCAGATGATTGTAAAAGTCAGTATAAATTTATATGCTTGAAGAGTAAAACAAATCGTTAACAAATAACATTAAAGGTCATGAAAAAAATCAGAAGCTATTTTATTCTTATCCTTGCAGCAGTTGCAATGACCAGTTGCAGCGGGCTGAATAAAATGAAGAAGGACTACAGTGAGATAAAGTATGAGGTTACGCCCAAAGTACTTGAAGCTCATGGCGATATGGTCAATGTAACAATTAAAGGCACTTTCCCTGAGAAGTATTTCAACAAGAAAGCTACACTTGAAGTTGCTCCTGTTCTGACATATACGGGTGGAGAAACTGCTTTTGATAAAGTCCAGGTTCTGCAGGGTGAGAAGGTGATGGCTAACAACAAAGTTATAACATACAACGGAGGTGATTTCACCTATACAAGTGTGATCCCTTACAATGAAGCTATGAAAGTGTCGGATCTGGTTCTCAGAACAACAGCCACTATGGGCTCGAAAAGCCTTGACTTTGACCCTGTGAAGATCGCTGACGGCGTGATTGCAACATCAACCCTTACCGAGAAACAGGGAAGAGGCATCATGATAGAGGACAACTTCCAGCAGGTAATTACCGAGACCAAGGTTGCTGACATCAATTATCTCATCAACAGGTCAGATATCCGCAGCACAGAACTGAAGGGCGAAGACGTGACTGCTCTCAAGCAGTATATTGCTGATGTCACTGCAGATCCAAACCGTCAGCTCAAGAACACCGTTGTCAGTTCATATGCTTCTCCTGACGGTAAGTTTGAACTTAACGACAAACTATCAGCAAACAGGGGAACTGCTGCCGATAAATTCATAAAGAAAGAATTTGAAAAGATCGAAGCTGCACAGACTGACGGTTTCTTCAGCTCTCTGACCACGGCTGAAGACTGGGAAGGTTTCAAGACAGAGGTTGAGAATTCCTCAATCCAGGATAAAGAACTCATACTGCGTGTTCTTTCCATGTATTCCGATCCTGAAGTTCGCGAGAGAGAGATCAGGAATATGTCAACAGCATTTGAAGCTCTTAAAACTGACATCCTTCCCAAACTGAGAAGGTCGAAGATGGTTGTCAACGTTGATACCATCGGTCGCACCGACACCCAGATCCTTGCCCAGATGAGATCGGATGCAAAAGTACTCAGTCTTGAAGAGATGCTTTATGCAGCCACCCTCACTGAAGATGTGAATGAGCAGCTTAAGTTCTACCAGGCAACTGCAGACAACTATCCGAAGTGCATCCGCGCCCATAATAACGTTGCCTATACCCTACTTTCACAGGGTAAAGCCGACGAGGCACTTGCATCACTCGAAAAAGCCAGGGCTATTCAGAACAACGATGTTGTAAAGAATAATATGGCCTTCACATATCTTCTTAAGGGCGAGACAGCTAAAGCAGAAGAGACATTCAACTCTATGACAGCAGCTACGGATGAATCGAAATGGGGCCTTGGTGTCATTGCTCTTACCAGGGGCGAATATGACAAGGCAGTTAACTTCTTCGGCACAGAGCCTTGCTTCAACCTCGCTCTTGCCCAGCTGCTTAAAGGCGATGTAAACCAGGCAAAATCAACTCTCGACAAAATGACTGAGAGCTGCGCCAGTGGCAAACCTTCTTACCTCAGAGCTGTTGTAGGCGCCCGTCTCGACGACAAGACCTATATGCTCAACGGACTCCGTGAAGCTATCTCAGCCAATGCAAGCTGGAAAGCCTATGCAAAGACTGACATGGAATTTGCAAAATACTTTGCTGATGATGCTTTCATAGCAGCAGTTCAGTAAACAGGATATTAATTTCTGAAGCAAAGGGTGTCCCGACAGGGACACCCTTTGTATTTTGCGGGAGTTGAAATAAAAAAATGACTTTACCCGGAATTCAAGGTTACTTTGTAGTAACCTGAAAACGGCTCCCGTGTATGAGTTTCCTTGTAAGCTCCCACAGAACTATACCGGTGCTTACGGCTATATTGAACGAATGCTTGGTCCCGAACTGTGGTATCTCAATGCAGGTGTCACACATATCAATAATATCCTGACCGACGCCGTTTACCTCATGACCAAAGACAAGGGCATAATACCTTCCGGATTCGGTCTGCATGTCCTGCAGTTCCACCGAACCGTCGGTTTGTTCAACACATGTTATTATATATCCTTCCTCCTTCAGCTCCCGTACTGCATCGGCAGTCGACGGGTAATGGGCCCATTCAACCGACTCTGTTGCCCCAAGAGCCGTTTTCTGGATGTCGCGGTGAGGGGGAACCGGAGTTATGCCGCAGAGATATATCTTCCTTACAAGAAAGGCATCAGCATTCCTGAAGACTGTTCCTACATTGTTAAGGCTCCTTACGTTGTCGAGGACTATAACAAAGGGTGATTTTTCAGAATCTCTGAACTGGCTGACACTCTTCCTCCCCAGTTCATTATTAAGAAGCTTACGCATATTTTTTCAGTAAAAATAGTCAAAAACAGCTTAAAACTTTTTATATTGTATGAAACGAATAGAAAGGATTACAGCTTGTCATTTCTTAATAACCACACTTTATGAATATTCACGAATATCAGGGTAAAGCGCTTCTCAGGGCTCATGGTGTTGAAATCCAGGAAGGGTTTGTGGTAGAGACCCCCGGTCAGGCAGTGACCGTGGCAAAGCAGCTCAGGTATAAGTATGGGCCTGGCCCCTTTGTCATAAAGGCGCAGATCCATGCGGGAGGAAGGGGCAAGGGAGGTGGTGTTAAACTGGCACACACGCCTGAAGAAGCCGGCGAGGTGGCTGAAAAGATGTTCGGGATGAACCTTGTTACACCCCAGACAGGTCCACATGGGAAAATGGTGTCAAGGGTTCTGGTGGCACAGGATGTCTATTATCCGGGCGAGAATGAACCCCGTGAGTTCTATATAAGCATACTGCTTAACCGCGACAGAAGCAGGCATGTCGTAATGTATTCACCTGCCGGAGGGATGGATATCGAAGAGGTGGCAGCGCACAGCCCTGAGCTTATCTTCACTGAAGAGATCTCTCCTCTCACAGGGCTTACCGGCTTCCAGACCCGCAATATTGCCTTCAGCCTGGGCCTTGAAGGCATAGCGGTGAAGAATATGCAGCGTTTCCTTCTGGCCCTTTACGATGCCTTCACAGGCAGTGACGCACAGCTTATCGAGATCAATCCTGTTCTCAGGACAAGTGATAACAGGGTACTGGCTGTCGACTGCAAGATGATCACCGACGATAATGCCCTCTTCAGACAGTCTGAAATAGCAGCTATGCGCGATACCTCACAGGAGGACCCCTCTGAGGTTGAGGCATCACGACATAATCTCAACTTCGTCAAGCTCGACGGAAACGTTGGCTGTATGGTTAATGGGGCTGGACTGGCAATGGCGACCATGGACCTTATAAAGCTCTCGGGAGGATCACCGGCAAACTTCCTTGACGTGGGTGGAGGGGCCAGCGAAAAGACAGTTGAAGCTGGCTTCAGGATAATACTTAAGGATCCGGAGGTAAAGGCCATACTTGTCAATATATTCGGAGGTATAGTCCGCTGTGACAGGGTTGCCGGAGGTATTGTAAATGCCTGCAGGGCTATAGGGGAGATAAGTGTACCTGTGATAGTAAGGCTTCAGGGTACAAACGCAAAGGAAGGGAAGGAGATAATAGATAACTCAGGACTGAAGGTCTGGTCAGCCGTTTCCTTCGGGGAGGCAGCCGAAAGGGTCCATGAGGCTCTTGGACAGAACTGACAAAGGCTTAAAGCTTTGTGTTATTTCCTGTGCGATCCGTCACAGAAGGGCTTGCTGGCCGACCGGCCGCACCTGCACAGATAGACCTCCGTGGGGTTGTCTGTTACATCTCTCTTAAGATCCTTAAGAATGAAATTGCCGCTTACCTTCAGTGGACCACCGTCAATAACCTCGACCAGGGTCTGCTGTTTCTGGTTGTCATTTTCCATATCTTTCATTTATCCTCAAAACCAACCTGTCTGTGCCGGCCGTCGCAGAAAGGAAGATGATTGCTCGATCCACAGCGGCATAGTGATATAATACTGTCACCGATATCCTTCTTCCTTCCGTCGTACTGAAGACTGAAGCTTCCCTTAACAACAATGGGTCCGTCAATCATTATCTTAACCGAGACAGGGTTCTGGTCATTTTCACTGGCTTTATCATCCATAAGCTCGGGACGGAGGTACTTAACGTGGTTGGTGTGCTCAGGACCCACATCCCCGTTTTTCTCCTCATCGTTCCATCTCCAGGTAAGGGCCTCGGTTGGACAAAGATCCACCACTTCAATGATCCTGTCGGTCGTGGCTCCGTTCATATCAACCCATGGCCTTCTGCCGGGATCAAAGACTTCGATAAGCTCCCTGTAGCAATATGATGCATGAACGCAGGCCGATGGCTTCCAGTAAACAGTGATATCACCGTTCCTGTACTTCCTTGCCCCCGTCATATGACTGTTCTCGCTATCCATGCTTAGATTTTAATGTTGGCAATTTAATAATTTTTGTGCAATAATTGTCCTGAATGTCATGTCAAGTGATCTTTTGAATTTCTATATTTGCCTCATATCCTGAAAAAAAGTAGAAGGTTTTTTACCTCGGTCCGGAAGGATTCTTCTCTTTGACCGAAACCAGATAGCAGGGGAAATAACTATTTTTATCCAGGAGGAATGAACTGAATGAATATAGGGGTCTGATTGCATAATCAGATCATATTCAATGATTTAATTATAGATGTATGAAGGAAGGTATTCCAAAAGCATTAGTATCATGGTCATCTGTCAGCAGAAAAATGTCTCTTCAGGCTGTACTGTTACTTCTTCCATCAGTATTTAAGGCCTCGGGAGAGAATGCAGTTCCGGCTTTGGCTTCTGATATCGGAAGTCCGGTCTTAACTGCCGGGGCGGTGTCGGGTACCTTTCTAATTCTGCTCGGGGCATTACTTGTGATAACCTTTGTCATTCTTTTCTTTTCAGGAAAACTAAGAATTGCCAATCGCGAGCTGCGCAACCGCAACCGTCAGATAGAGGAGATAAACAGTAACCTCGAGAGATCGAACCGCGAGCTGGCACATCAGAAAGATGCCATAACTAAGGAATACTCCGATTCGGAGAAGTTCTACAGCATGCTTATCCAGTCGGCCGACGACGGTATCTCCTTCTACGACCGCGACTGGAACCTCAAGTTTGCCAATCCGGCCTTCTTTTCCCTTATCGGACTCGACCAGAAGGAATATTTCAGCATTGACACCCACAATCTGATCCATGAAGATGACAGGGATTACAGCAAAAAAAGGATGGAGGCTCTCACAGGAGGAGGATTCTTTGAAAGCGAGCTGAGACTTAAACATAAGGACGGACATTTTCTCACTCTGCTTACACGTTCGGTGTCGGTTAAGAACGACAACAACGAAGTGATCGGATCGCTCACCATCTCAAGAGATATAACAGGATTCAAACAGGTTCATGAAGACCTTATCAAAGCTACCAGGGATGCCGAAGCAAGCAGCAGGCTTAAATCAAGCTTCCTGGCAAACATATCACACGAGATCAGGACTCCGCTCAACAGTGTGGTAGGATTCTCCAACCTTTTGCTATCCAACGATATCACCAATGAAGTAAGAGAGGAATACATTGAACATATAAACCATAACAGCGAGAAGCTGCTTCAGATAATCGGCGACATCATCGACCTTTCAAGGCTCGAAAGCTCACAGATTGAGATAACATACGAGGAAACCTCTGTAAATAACATTGTAGGTGAGATCATTGAGGAAGCCCGTAACATGATAAAGAGGAACGAGAAGTCGATCATTCTTAACGTAAGGAACCAGCTCGAAGTAACTGATGACCTGGTTTTTACTGATAGGGTATGGCTTAAAAGGGTCCTTAACCACCTGATGGATAATGCTGTAAAATTCACCCTCGAAGGCTATATAGAGCTTGCCTACTCAAGGCAGGATCAGAACCTTTTATTCAGTGTCCGCGACACGGGTATAGGCATCAACAGGGAAAACCTCGACCGTATCTTCGAAGAGTTCCGCCAGGAGATTGACGGACATCACAGACCTTTTGAAGGACTGGGCGTGGGTCTCACACTGGCAAAAGAGGTTATAGAGAGGATGGGAGGGAAGATATATGTTGAATCTGAAAAGGGAGTGGGTTCCGAATTCAGTTTCTCGATCCCCTACAGGCCGGCAGGAGGTGCTTCCAGGATAAAGACCCGGACCGTTGTTTCAACGGGTACACCGGCGCCCCTTAACTGGAGCACTAAGAAATGCCTGCTTGTCGACGACAATAAGGATGTCCTGGTCTATCTGAACCGTGTTCTCATCGATACAGGGATTAAGATACTCACTGCACGATCGGGGGTCGAAGCTCTTGAGATAGTGAAGAGTGTTCCGGATCTCGATGTCATACTTCTGGATATGCAGATGCCCGGGATGAACGGAATAGATGCCACAAAAGAGATAAGGAAGCTGCATAAGAATCTACCCATCATTGCCCAGACTGCCTTTATCTTTGAAGACGATAAGGATATAATCCTCGAAGCCGGATGCGATGCCTGTCTTATAAAACCCATAAGGAAAGATCATCTGCTGACTGTGATGTCGTCTTTCATTAAACCCGATTGATAAACAGGCCTCTATTCACTGTTTGCCTGACACGCTTCAGATAATGGATCTGAAGCTCCCATCTGTCGGTTTTTCTTATTAATTTGCATCTCACTTTATCCCATGGCGCAACAGTTTGCCGATATCATTATGCCTCTTGCAGTTAAGGGGAGGTTTACCTACAGGATCCCTGAAAAATACCTTTCTGTTGTCAGGCCCGGAGTGAAAGCCGTGGTGCCTTTCGGAAGCCGGAACATCTATACAGGCATTGTCTCGGTAATCCATGACAATCCTCCGGAAGAAGGAAAGATAAGGGATATAGCTGATATCCCTGGTAATGAACCCGTAGTAACAACCCTCCAGCTCAGGTTCTGGCAGTGGATAGCATCGTACTATATGTGTACCGAAGGAGAAGTGATGAAAGCCGCCCTCCCGGGAGCTATCATACCCGACGGACTTCAGTCATCGGGGGTGAACGAGCGGTACAGACCCAGGCGGGAGACGTTCGTCGGACTTGCCGGCGAGTTTACTGAAGACGGGCTCAACGACATCCTTGATTCCCTAAGGAAGGCCCCTAAGCAGGCTGTTGTACTTGAGACCTTCCTGGCTATGACAGGTTACCCCGACACCAATGACCCGTTACCTGTTAAAAAAGCGCTTCTCCTCAGGGAGTCAGGAGCGTCCGCATCGCATATCGATGCACTTGTAAGGAAAAAAGTGCTGTCGTATATATCACTGGATGTATCAAGACTCGGCACATATGACGGTCCCGTGGCACATCTCAACCCCCTCAGCATAGCCCAGGAGACAGCCTATGCATCTGTATGCAGGCAGCTGGAAGAGAAGAAGATATCACTGCTTCACGGTGTGACCTCCAGCGGTAAGACTGAATTATATATCCACCTTATAAACGAGCAACTTAAAAAAGGCAAACAGGTCCTTTATATGCTTCCCGAAATAGCCCTTACCACCCAGATAATATTACGGCTCAGGAAATATTTCGGTGCTGTCACGGGAGTTTATCATTCGCGTTTCAACGATCAGGAAAAAGTTGAGATTTGGAGGAAGGTGTCGAAGAGTGAAGAGGATGGGGGTTACAGGCTCATCCTCGGGGTGAGGTCGGCGCTCTTCCTGCCCTTTACCGACCTGGGCCTGGTTATTGTCGACGAGGAACATGACGGGTCATACAAACAGCACGATCCGGCACCAAGATACCATGCCCGCGACTCCGCCATAGTCCTGGCATCGCTTCACAAGGCCTTTACTGTTCTCGGGTCAGCAACCCCTTCAATGGAAAGCTATAGCAACGCCATTGCCGGGAAATATGGACTCACCGAACTAAACGAGCGACACGGGGCTATCAAACTTCCTTCAATAGTCATTGCCGACACCCGCGAGGCAGCCAGGAAAAAGCTGATGACCTCGCACTTCACCCCACAGCTTCTCAATGCCATCGACAACGCCCTGGAGAACAGGGAACAGGTGATCCTCTTCAGGAACCGCCGGGGCTTTTCATCATATGTTGAGTGTACCGAATGCGGATGGATACCATCGTGCACACGCTGTGCCGTAAGCCTTACCTATCATAAGGGGATTAACAGGCTAGTTTGCCATTATTGCGGCTATGAGACCCTGGTGCCTGCACGCTGCGGAAGCTGCGGATCGCCCGGGATGCTGACACGGGGCTTCGGTACTGAAAAGATAGAGGACGAGATAAAGATAGTCTTTCCCTCGGCCCGCGTGGCAAGGCTCGACCAGGATACTACAAGGAACAGGAACTCCTTTGCAAGAATCATCGGGGCTTTCGCCAGGGGTGATATAGATATCCTTATAGGTACCCAAATGATATCCAAAGGTCTCGACTTCGAGAACCTCACCGTGGTAGGAATCCTTAATACCGACAACCTGCTTAACTTCCCCGACTTCAGGGCACATGAACGAAGCTACCAGCTTATCGAACAGGTTAGCGGACGTGCAGGGAGAAGACAGAAACAGGGAATAGTTGTTATTCAGACCTCCGATCCGCGTAACA
>CAZXSW010000021.1:27138-31679 GCA_964642615.1 uncultured Rikenellaceae bacterium
TGAGGATAGCAGTTGACGTGGATCCTTATTAAGGAATGATTGTGAGGTATATATCCCGGATCTTGAAAAGTTATGTTAAAAAATACCATAAACGGCCGGGCCATTTGCCGCGGTCGAAAAAGTGTTAATTTTGGAATATAATAAAGTGCTGATGAAGATTGAAGTATCGAACGGTGAGATAATAGATAAACTGACCATAGTAAGTATCAAACTCGAAAGGATCCACGACAGGTCAAAGCGCGAAAACCTTCAGAAGGAATATGATATCCTTAAAGAAGCCTCCGGGTCGATAATGGACAGCGAAGATCCTCTTTTCAAGGCCCTTTATGAGGTTAACTGCAGGCTCTGGGATATCGAGGACAGGATAAGGGAGTTTGAAAGGAAGAAAGACTTCGGCGAGGGATTTATCTCGGTGGCCAGGGACGTATACTTCAACAACGACAGAAGGGCTGAGATAAAGAGGGAGATTAATATAAGGACTTCATCAGGTCTGACAGAGGAGAAATCATACGGAAAATACTGATATGCGACTTCTTGTCATCCGCTTATCGGCCATGGGTGATGCTGCCATGGTTGCCCCGGTCCTTCGGGGTATGAGGCAGAGCCATCCTGATGCAGAGATAATATTGCTCACAAGGAAAGCTTTCGGGCCCTTCTTCAGAGGTACTGAAGGGGTGGAGCTTTTCTTTCCCGACCTAAAGGGAAAGCATTATGGTTTCGCCGGCCTCTACAGGCTTTTCAGGGATATTAAAAAAAAGGGTAAGATCAGTCATGTAATCGACCTTCACGACGTACTGCGTTCCAGGATCCTCCGTGTCTTCTTCAGGATGGCCGGAGTGAGAAATACAGTTATAGACAAGGGCCGTAAGGAAAAGAAAGTAGTTATTGAAGGGCGCTCTCGCCAGCAGCTTAAACACACTGTTGAAAGGTACAGGGATGTGTTCGAAAGGGCCGGGTTTGCCTTTGAGATCCCGGGAGGTCCGTGGATAATACCAACCGCTGAGCTTTCTGAGGCGGTCATACCCCGACGGGGAGAGGAAGGCCGCCTTAACATCGGCATTGCCCCTTTTGCCAGGCATAAGCTTAAGAGCTGGCCTGTGAAGAACATGATAAGCCTTATGGAAAGGATAGGGGAGAAGTACAGGGTAACCTTCTGGCTATTCGGCGGAAGGGATGAGATCCAGAGTCTCGAGGCCATCGCTGCACGCGTTGGGGCCTCGGAGCTTGTTGCCGGAGGTTTTTCTCCCGGCGAAGAGATTACGCTGATATCGCGGCTCGACCTTATGATATCGATGGATTCAGCAAACATGCACCTTGCTGCCCTTACAGGCACTAAGGTGGTAAGCATATGGGGAGCCACCAGTCCGCTTACAGGCTTCGGTCCCTGGATGCAGCCTGCTGAGTACGAAGCCGGAATCCCTTTTCCGGAACTTGACTGCAGACCCTGTTCCGTCTTCGGAAAGGGAGAATGCAGGAGAGGCGACCTTGCCTGCCTGGCATGGCTTAGTCCTGAAAAAGTTTTTAAAAGGGTGGAGGCAGCCTTGAAATGAGCTTTGTATAAGGAGAAGACAGGCCGGCTTTTGATAGGAATTTTATAACAATAAATAATCACATCATGAAAAAGATCTTCCTCACAGCATTTTTCTGCGCCATGGCGCTGTTCCTGCATTCACAGGCTCCTCAGCCGCCACGTCTTATAGTAAGGGGCGATGACATGGGCTCGTTCCATGCAGCCAATGATGCCTGTCTCAGAAGCTCCGTAGAGGGCATCCAGCAGACTATCGAGGTTATGGTGGTTTGTCCGTGGTTTCCCGGGATGTTGAAGATGCTCAGGGAGAATCCGGGTATCGACATAGGTCTTCACATGACGATAACAAGCGAATGGGACGACATGAAGTGGAGGCCGCTTACGCATAGCCCCGGACTGACTGACGATAACGGGTTTTTCCTTCCGCAGATAAGGCCGCATAAGGACTATCCCGGGCTGTCAGTTATGGAGAGTGACTGGACCATGGAGGAGATTGAAAGGGAGTTCAGGGCCCAGATAGAGCTGTGTCTGAAGAACATACCACAGACTACACATATATCTGGACACATGGGTGCCACAGCCTTTGACCCGAGGGTGGCTGAGCTCACAAGGAAGCTGGCAAAAGAATATAACCTTGCTGATGTAAGTACCAATCCTTCGGGTGACTATGGTATCACGGGCATAAGCTATGCAGGTCCGCATGCCACCTATGAAGAGAAGGAGGCGAGCTTTGTAAAGATGCTTGAGAGACTTGAACCGGGCAGGACGTATATGTTCCTGGATCATCCGGGCTATGACAGCGACGAGATGAGGGGAGCTTTCTTTGCCGGCTATGATAATGTGGCACAGGACAGGCAGGGAGTCACAGATCTCTTTACAAGTGAGAAGATAAGTAATATAATTAAGGAAAAAGGTATTGAGCTTGTCAGTTACAACCAGGTGACGAAGGCTCTGGAGAGGAGCACCCCTGAAGCGGAGGGTGTTGATCCGAGGGGATTGGAAAAGTATTTTGAAGCAGTTAAGAAGAGTGGGCAGGATCTGCACAGCCTGATGATTATAAGGCATGGCAAGGTGGTTGCTGAGAAATGGTTTGGAGATAATGCTCCCGGAACGAACCACGTTTTGCATTCAGTGAGCAAGACCTTCACCTCGACAGCTGTAGGTTTTGCTGTCACGGAGGGCAGGCTTAAGCTGAGTGACAAGGTTATATCGTTCTTCGCCGGTGAGTTGCCGGCAGAAGTATCGCCCCGTCTGGCTGCCCTTGAGGTGAGGCATCTGCTTACCATGACAGTAGGGCACGATGTTGATCCGACAGGGGATATCAGGACCCAGGAGGGAAGCTGGGAGAAGCTGTTTCTTGCTATGCCGCTTGATCATAACCCCGGTGAGAAATTCGTTTACAACAGTATGGCCACCTATATGCTTTCGTCGATAATACAGAAGGTTAGCGGTCAGAAGCTTATTGACTATCTCTATCCCAGGCTCTTCAGGCCACTGGGGATAGGAGCCATAGAGTGGGAGGAGAGTCCGGCGGGAGTAAACACCGGAGGCTGGGGTTTGCATGTGAAGGCCGAGGATATGGCGAAGCTTGGTTTGTTCTATCTGCAGAAGGGCATGTGGAACGGTGAGCAGCTGTTGCCGGCTTCATGGATAGAGGAAGCTTCGTCGGCTAAGGTGAAGCAGGCTCCAGTATGGGTTGAAAAGGGTATGAAGGCCCGCAACAGCGACTGGATACAGGGTTACGGGTATCAGATATGGATGAACAGGATAGCAGGTTACAGGGCCGACGGCGCCAACGGACAGTTTATCATTGTCCTTCCGGCCAAGGATGCAGTTATTGTGACCACGGCCAATATCTCTGATATGCAGGGGGAGATAGACCTTATATGGAAGTATCTGTATCCGGCCATTAAGTGAGGCCGGGAATTAAGATTTCATTTATGAGGGTAATAGATACGAAGTTGCCAGGTAAGGCCACTGGAAGAAGAAATATTTATCAGGGAATAGGATAAGATGGACATAAAAGAACTGCGGCAGATGCTGCTTGAGGCTTATACCACAAGCAATCTGAATAAGATAGCCCTCACACTTTTAAATCTTTATAAGACACAGCAGTATCAGGTACTGCAAAAGATTTCAGAAATAGTAAGCGACTTCGTAACTGTTACGATTGATGATGACGGTAAAGGTTTTTCAAAGCTTATAATGCTTTATCACCCCGACAGGGCAGGCTATCATATTGGCGAAATAAACAGGCTTGCAGATGAAAATAACTTTGACAGACTGCTTGAGTATTCTCATATACTGAAGCTTGAGAAGATCGAAGAGATGGCCGTTGCAATGGAAAGTTATGAGGATATAGATTATTCCCCTGTTTACGACTGGGATATGGAGACAGAAGGATTTACCATTATTAATGACAGAGAGCCTGTAGACAAAATAAAGCCTGAAACAGATACCGATCCGGTGGGTTATACTTTTTACGATGCCATTAAGATAAGGGAGTATGGCCATACTGACATCGAATACCCGTCTTTTTACCTCGAGGATATAGAGGAGTTTGAATTGTCAGCATGTGATATTGACGATCTCGACGGGGTACAATTCTGTATCAATGCCAGGAATATTGATTTGTCAGATAACCGGATTACAGATCTGACGCCGCTTACCGGACTATCAAATCTTGAAGATTTGAATCTCTCAGGTAATCAGATTGGATACATTGATGTATTATGTACTCTGGGTAAGCTGAAAAATCTGATTATATAGGATAATGAGATAGAAGACATATCGCCTCTTTTCGGAATGGATGGACTTGAATATGTTGATATATCGGGGAATAATATTGATGATGAACAGATCAGGGAATTATCAGCAAGAGGAGTTACGATATGGTCTGCTATTTAATAATTGAATAAAAAATACTATTTTTGCACACCTTAATAGTCCACCTGGCCATAAGCGGAGGAAGATACAAAACACCCTGGCATGGGTTAAGGTGAATAAAAAGAGG